>CAZSKH010000155.1:227-6227 GCA_964607395.1 uncultured Algimonas sp. | reverse complement strand
GATGCCAGCACATAGCGGTTCTTCCCGCCCAGCTCATATTGACTGCGGTAAGTCGTCATCCACGCGCCGGACCGTTTCCCTTCGCGCGCATAATTATCGAGATAGAAAAGCCCAACCAGCTTATTCCCGCGTTTAACTTCAAATGTTCGCACTTCGGGGTCAAAGACGGGGACGCTGCCCGTGTTTTCCTTGAAACTCATGCCGTAAAGTTTCCCGGCCGCATCGAACATCGCATCGACCATATTATCAAGCTTGAAATAAGGTTTGATCTCAGATGAATCGAGATCATATTTCGCCTTACGGACTTTCTCTGCATAAAAGCGGTAGTCCCATGGCTTGATGGTGATGCCCGCACCTTCGGCATCCGCGACCGCCTGCATATCCGCTACCTCTTCTTCCACGCGGGCGACCGCTGCGGGCCAGACCTGCATCATCAGATCCATCGCGACTTCTGGTTCTTTGGCCATTGTGTCGGCCATGCGGTAATGGGCATGGGTTTCAAACCCGAGCAGCTTGGCGCGATCAGCGCGAATTTTCAGGATCTTCGCAATTGTGGCATTCGTGTCATTCGCGTCGCCATTATCACCGCGATTGATATAAGCGTTGTAGACTTTCTCGCGCAAATCACGCCGCGTTGAGTTTTGCAGGAAAGGCTGCATGACGGAGCGCGTATTTTTGAGCGCCCAGCCCTCTTTCTCTTGCGCTTCCGCCGCCGCTTTGATTGACGCAATGAAGCTATCCGGCAATCCAGCCAGATCGGCTTTGTCGGTCAGAAAAATATAGGTTTCTTCATCCGCCAGCACTTTGTTCGAGAACGCGTTAAACTGTTTCGACAGATCGGTGTTCAACGCGATGAGTTTTTCCTTATCCACGCCCTCTAGCAAAGCGCCATTGCGGACCAGTTCTTCATAATTTCGTTCCACGAGCCGTAATTGTTGTGCATCCAAACCCGCATCTGCGCGATTATCGTAAACCGCCTTGGTTTTTTCGAGTAGCTTTGGATCGAGTGTCAATTCATTGAAAAAGGCAGAGACTTTCGGCAGCCATTCACCCTGAATGGCGCGGACGTCTTCATTGGACAGATTGCTCGCATGAACGCCCCAAATCGCGAATAGCTCACTGGCGTCATTACCTGCCAACTCCATTGGAACTGTGAAATTTTCAAATGTGGGCGCCGCCGGATTGTCACGGATGGCATTCACTTCGGCTTTTACCTTATCCATGGTCGCCTGAAACGCTTGGGGGAAATCGGAGACTTTTATTTTGTCCCAAGCCGGCACGCCGTCATATGGCCCAGTCCACGGCTGCAAAACCGTATTGCCCGCTAAATCCGCTGATGGCTTAGTTGCAGTCTGATCACTCATGGTTTTTGTCTCTGTAGAAGTTGGATTTTGTCCCTCACAAGCAGCCAAGGCGAGTGCCGCCGTGGCACCAAGCAAAATGTTACGGATGGATGTGGTAAATCGCATTAGAATGTGTCTCCAAAATTAGCCCCTGTTTGGAGCCTTCGTGGTGCGCCCGGGCGCAATTGAGAGTCTGTTAGGGGAATAGTCCCCGAAACGCAAAGTCGTTGCATTTGAAATGCGGTCTTGACTTGAACCGAGTCAAACGAGACGAAAAAGAAAGTCACAAATTCACTCAAAGAGGCGCTAATATGGCTCTCGTCGGAATCGATCTCGGCACGACAAACTCGCTCATTTCTGTTTTCACAGATAATGGGCCGGAGCTGATCCGCAATAGCTCGGGCACGTTTTTAACGCCGTCTGTTGTTGGGATTTCAGATAGCGGCGACATCTTAGTTGGCGAAGCGGCGAAACATCGCCTCATCACACACCCCAACATGACTGTCGCGCGGTTCAAACGCGCCATGGGCACAGCGAAAAGCCATGCGCTCGGAAAAACCCAATATAAGGCTGAAGACTTGTCCGCCCTCGTCCTGCGCGCACTCAAGGCCGACGCCGAAGCCCATTTGGGACAGCCCGTAGATCGAGCCATCATCTCCGTGCCTGCCTATTTTAACGATATTCAGCGCAAGGCCACTTATGCCGCGGGGAAGATGGCGGGGCTCAAGGTCGAGCGCCTCATCAATGAGCCAACCGCTGCCGCGCTGGCTTACGGCCTATCAACCAAAGACGACGAGAATACGTTTTTGGTCATTGATCTCGGCGGCGGGACCTTTGACGTATCCATTCTAGAAATATTTGACGGCGTGATGGAAGTCCGCTCCAGCGCGGGCGATGCTTTTCTCGGCGGGGAGGATTTCACAACAGCCGTTGAGGATCATTTCATTGAACAGCTCGGCACGACCCGGGAGAAGATGAAACCGAATGACCTTGGGCGCCTGCGGAACCTTGCCAATAAAGCTAAATTGGCCTTGTCCGAAAAATCCGATGTGACGGTCAAATATATTAAAGGCAAAAGCGAGGAAGAACTCAACCTTAACCGCGATACATTCGAACAGCTGACGCAAAAACTCGTCTCACGTATGCGCATGCCGCTACAACGCGCTATTTCGGACGCGGGGCTCCGGAGCGCAGATATCGAACGAATTATTCTCGTTGGCGGGGCAACGCGCATGCCGGTCATCCGCGCGATGGTCACGAAACTGCTTAAGAAGTTTCCGGAGCATAGCCTTGACCCGGACGAAGTCATTGCCTTGGGCACGGGCGTGCAGTCCGGCTTGTTGGACCGCCATGAAGCCTTGGAAGACATTGTCATGACGGATGTCTGTCCGTTCACATTGGGCACAGAAATCGCCAAACAGGTCGGGACGGACAAATGGGAGGGTGGATATTTCAACCCAATTATCGAACGCAACACAGTGATCCCCGCCTCTCGCGTCGAGGGCTATTCAACCATTCATGCCAAACAGACCGATATCACTTTGCGCATTTATCAAGGCGAAAGCCCACGCGTCGAAGACAATGTCCCGCTTGGTCAAATCGAGCTGAAGGTCCCCAAAGGGAAGAGTGAGACAAAGGAGTTCGAAGTCCGCTTCACCTATGACGTATCGGGCGTCTTAGAGGTGCTCGTGACGGTCAAGGCAACGGGTGAGGTCAAACAATTAATCTTAGAGGGCAATCCCGGAAGCCTGTCGCAAGAAGAGATCAAACAGCGGTTGAAACAACTCGAAAAGCTGAAAATTCATCCACGTGAGGTGGCCGAAAATGCGGCTGTCATCAACCGTCTCAAGGCCGCTTATGAAAATCACCTGGGAGACATTCGCCAATCCATCGAAAACCGATTGGTGGAATTTGAGCACACGCTCTCCAAACAAAATGTCACGGACATCAAATTGGCCCGCAAGGAGATGATGGAATATCTCGACGACCTCGACAGACTGGATGTATTTTAGGCTGTGTCTGGTCGCCGACAATATTTTCATGTGCTGGGGTTGGATGGACCACCGGAGAACCGGAAGGACGTCAAGCGCGCCTATTCGAAACGGCTGAAGGTAACGCGCCCCGAAGATGATCCGGACGGCTTTATGGCACTGCGGGACGCGCACGATCACGCCCTGCAAGTCTTGAAATGGAGAGACGATAGAGAGGCGAAGCAGGCGGCCTATGAGGAGGCCAAACTTGCCCCCCTGACGCCGCCAATACAGACCGAAACGCCGCTAGAACAAAGCGCCATTGAGCCTGAGCCGACGACCCCCGTACCAGAAACACCAGAGCCGGAGCCCGGGCTGACCTATGGCGACATGCTGCCATCGCCCAATCTAGACCTTCGGCCCGAACCCGTCAGCGAAACAAGTTACGCCATAGGGCCGACCCCGAATTTGGATGCACCCGTCACTCGACCCGAAGCGCCCACCCTACGACCTGAGCCTTTGATTGATGAGCTAAATGATATCTTGTCGGACAAACAATTTTATAATGACCGCGAGCAATGGAATCAGTTATTCCGCAAAGCGCGCCAGCTCGACATTGATGATTATGTGGACTTCGAACAATTATTGATGAACACGATCTTACGCTTTCAAGGGTATTTTGACGACCACCCGCTTCACGACACACCGGAAAAAATGCCGCAAAAATTCTCGCCATCTATTACGGCCTCGCTTTTCAAGACGATGAGCTGGGACCAAATTAGCAAGCTTGGGCATATTCGCGGATTGCAAGTTGAATGGCTCTCGCGCCGGATGCGGCTGCGTCGGCATAGTCCCGATCCGATTTCCGGCCCGATGGGCGAAACAAAATCAAGTAGTAACGCCAACATTTGGCTTATCTTGCTCGGGGTTTTCCTCCTGGCGCGCGTTTTAATAGCATTGGCAAACGGATGAAAATTGCAACCTGGAACGTAAATTCGATCAAGGCGCGGCTGCATGCCGTGACAGCGTGGCTGGAGGCGGAAGCCCCCGACATTGCTTGCTTGCAGGAAATCAAAACCGTCGATGACGGCTTTCCCCGCGAAGAGATTGAAGCCATGGGTTATCATATCGAAACCCATGGGCAGAAGAGCTATAATGGCGTTGCTTTGCTCTCCAAAGTCCCACTAGAGGACGTGCGCCGAGGATTGCCCGGCTGCGAAGATGATGAGCAAGCCCGCTATATCGAGGCCGTTGTCTCAACGGAGCGCGGGGCGGTGCGTGTGGCGTCTATCTATCTCCCCAATGGTAATCCCGTCCATAATGAGGATGGCAGCCTCAGCGATAAATATCTCTATAAGCTGGAGTGGATGGCGCGCCTGCGGACCCGCGCGATGGAGCTCCTGGCATATGAGGAGCCTTTGGTTCTGGCGGGCGACTACAATGTAATCCCCCGCCCCGGCGATACGCATGACCCGAAAGGCTGGGAGGGCGACGCCGCCTTCCGGCCCGAAACCCATGCCGCTTACAACGCCCTCACCCATATTGGCCTGTATGATATGTTTGACCAATTTAATGGCAAGGACGGCGAATATACATTTTGGGACTACCAAGGCGGCGCGTGGCAAAATAACCTCGGTATTCGCATTGATCACCTGCTCTGTTCCCCACAAGCGATAGACCGCGCGACCGATATTCAAATTCACAAAATGACCCGCGAAGGCGTGAAGCCATCCGACCATGTTCCGGTCGTTGGGCATTTCGACTTTTGAGTTTAGTCACCAAAATTCTACTTGGCTGCGGCGTCCTCTTGCTGATTGCTGTGTTCGGATATGGCTGGCATATCCGCACGGTTTATGCGGGTTACACCGCGTCTACGGATAGCGGCGACGCCCTCTTCCCGCCTGACGTGTTGCAGGATTACGGGCAGCAAATCCAAGATGAGTTGAACCGCAGAGACGTTCGGCTGGCGATTATTTCGCGCGCGGGACAGACGCGAGATAAATTACCCGAAGGCGTCATGTTCACCCATAGCGCCTTTTTCCGCCGCAATGGGGACGGCGGATATGATGTTTATAATCTCTATCACGGCGAGGAGAACCGCCTCAGATCATCACTGGTCACGGATACCTCCGCTGATTTTCTGCGGCTCTTGCAGGAACGCGATGCCGGCGTTTTGATACCCGATGCAGCTACGCAGGACTTGCTTTATAACTTCCTCGAAAGCCCAGAATATTCAGCCGTGCATCAACCCGACTATTCCTTGATTTCTAATCCGCTGGATCTGCGCTGGCAGAATTGTAACGAGCTCATGCTTTATGCCGTTGCGGCAGCGATTTGGGAGACAACGGACCGCGTAATTTTGCGGGACAAGCTGTCCGAGACCATCACCCCTACAGAGTTAAAAGTCTCCAAAATGCGCCGTCATTTCGGCCCCATGATTGATGAACGCCTGATATTAGATGACCACGGCGAGAAAGTTCTGACGACAACGTTTGGAACGTTGACGCAATTGTTTGAAGCGACTGGCCGGTTGGATGAGAGCTATGTTTTGGGGTTTGAGAATTGAGCGGAACGTTGAAATCGGAACACTAACATCAGCGACTTAAGACATAGCCAAAATAAGTCACTGAGATAATGACTGCAAGTCCCCGAAAGCGACTTTGTCGAACATCTTGGATCTGATATGC
>CAZSKH010000155.1:0-217 GCA_964607395.1 uncultured Algimonas sp. | reverse complement strand
TAGCTGACTGAAGTCTTGATTCTTGAGGCGGTCTTTCTCGATAAAAATCATAAGCCTGTCGCCATCATGCCAGCACCAATTTAAGGCCGTCACAGACGTGAGGTTCAGCAAGGACATCCAATTTTTATCTGGTGTAGGATCATAACATAGGCTGTTAAAGGACGGATAGTTCAGTAGGTAATTTACCGGATGGTCGAGACAGTTAACGAGGTTATCC
>CAZSKH010000154.1:4909-6238 GCA_964607395.1 uncultured Algimonas sp. | reverse complement strand
CGCATAGGGATCTGGAATAGAACTACATTCACCTTTGACATAGGGCTCAAATTCACCCCTTGCACCGCCAACGGTGCAAAAAGATTGGGCTACCGGTGATTGATTTGACCGGGACGTCAACGCATTGGGATGAGAGGAATTGGCTTGTACGGCACATGATGGCGAAGAGTAGCTAATACCGCCGTCGAACAGAATGGAGTCCGCAGATGTCTCATTAAGAGCCATGAGACAAATTGTGTTTTCATTAGCTATCGTCGCTGCGCTGGCTTCCATCAAAGTCAGGTTATCTATTCCGACCACATTCCCGAAAGACAATTCAAACTGCCCTGTCGCCGACAATCTCACCCGGTCTGTCGCCATACTTGGCGCAAGCATCAGGTCGAGCTTCCCGTTATAATTCGCCCGGAAATGCGTCTCCGCATAAGCCTCTTTTTCGGCCAGCGAAATCGCGTTATTATTGGCAGCTGCGAGAACAGCCGCGTCCAACGCACTGGACACTTTGGCCCGCTCTTTCGTCAAAGACGAATAGTCTACAGCAGCCGAGGTCAAAGCTAAGAGCGGCATAGCCGCTAGCGCAAAGAAGACCGCTACCTGCCCAGTTTCGTTCTTCGTATAATTTCTAAATGTCCAATTCATGAGACGGGTCGTAACAGTCAAGTATTGAGACGAAGCAAAAAGCATCGGTAAACGCGATGTTAATCTCATTTGAAGTTTCAATGAAATAAGCCGTCAAGCCCGCCCAAGCACCAAAAGGAGGGTGAATGAGGTATAGATTACCTACTCAATTTTCTGAGCCGTGACTTTCAGATCAAGCTTAACCGAACGAGAGACCCACTCATCCGTATCCCAAGGCGCTGCGCCGACAGACCATTTTGTGCGGTCCATTTCTACGGTGGAGGTCATCACAGCTATATCGCCTGTGACTTCCAAATCAAATGGCAGGTCCAGCGGAACGGAGATACCCTTGAGGGTCAACTCGCCCTTCGCAATAAAACCATCACCGTTTGCAGCGATATCGGACGATGTATAAATAGCCGTTGGGTGTGCCTTTAGCGAAAACCAAACCTTTTCCGGCAATGTCGAGTTTCTGTCATTGGACCCTGCGTCTACGCTTTTCAACGGGACGGTTATCCTGACTGACCCTGTTTGCGGCGAGTCCGGGTCAAAATTTATGATTCCAGAAAATTCGCCGAATTCACCCGTGAAGGCTTTCCCCTCTTGCAAGGCAGAAAATTGGATATGTGAGCTCTCCGCTTGAATGTCCCAATTTCCAACCAGGATTTCTGTCGCGGCTGTTTCCGGCACGTCAGCAGAACTGGCTTGGGAACA
>CAZSKH010000154.1:0-4809 GCA_964607395.1 uncultured Algimonas sp. | reverse complement strand
GAAACGCATTGCGAGACTACACTGCGGTGGTTTTGTCGCGTGCCGAAACCTCAACCTTTCCGTGCTTACCGGTTCTCATGGCGGCCAGCGCCATCGGCGGATGTCTGGCGCTCAGCCAAATGCCTCGCCTTTGGGTCTTATTAAATGAAATGGATATTCCCACGACCTCCCCTTTGGCTCTCACAGTTTTAGGCGTTTTAGGCTTTGTCGGATGGGCCGCACTTGATAGAGGGTGGAGCGATACTGTTTAAAAGGACCGTTCATGCCCTCACCTTACCTCGCCAAACCCGGTGTAAAATTTAATCTGTCCGGCTGTCCGACCCGCGTTGATGTCTATGAAAACAAGGCCGCTGCGAAAGACGCGATTAAGGACAATGCGAAAGCCATTTCAGATTTAGCGCACCGCCTTTACGGCGAAGCGGACCGCAAGCTTCTGATTGTTCTGCAAGGCATGGATACCTCTGGTAAGGACGGCACAACCTCGGCGATTTTTCACCGCACGCCGCCTCTAAATGTGAATGTCGCGAGTTTCAAAGCCCCGACTAAGACAGAGCTCGCCCATGATTATTTGTGGCGCGTCCATAATGTTGTGCCGGGCAAAGGCCGGATAACCGTCTTCAACCGCAGTCATTATGAAGATGTGCTGGTTGTGAAGGTGAAAAACTACGCCAGTCCCGAAGTTATTGATCAACGCTATGAACAGATAAATGATTTCGAACGGCTGCTGGTTGAAAGCGGCACAACAGTTTTGAAATTCATGCTGCATATCTCGCCCGAGGTCCAAGGCGAGCGTCTGCGAGACCGCCTCATCAATCCGGATAAGCGCTGGAAATTTAATCCGGGTGATTTGGAGGACCGCGCCCTCTGGCCGGATTTCATGAACGCTTATGAGACGATGGTGCAGCGCACATCAACCGACCATGCGCCTTGGCATATTATTCCATCAGACTCCCGCAAGACGCGCGGGGCAATAATCTCCGGGATTGTCCGCGAGACTTTGGAAGCCATGCACCCACAATATCCTGATCCCGGATATAGGCCGGAAGATTTTCAGATCGACTGAAGATAAAATTGACTCAGACCTACATCCTTTCCCCCGGTGATGTTTACGGCCCCGTTCTGCCCGCCAAAAAACGTCATTGGTTTCGGCGTGTGTTTGAAGCCGTCTTATGGGTTGTCGTGGTCGTGCACCTCTACGCGATAGCTCTGCGGTTTGTGCCCGTGCCGGGAACCGTGCTGATGGTGCAGCGTGCGGTCGCCGGGGAGACCATCCGCAAGGACTGGACACGGATAGAGGATATCTCGCCCCACCTCCCACGCGCCATATTGGGCGGAGAGGATTCGCGGTTCTGCGACCATCGCGGTCTTGATTTCAAGGCCATCCAAGACGCAATGTCTGATAATGCCCAAGGGGGACGGCGACGCGGCGGGTCCACCATCACACAGCAAAGCGCTAAAAACGTCTTCCTCTGGAATGGCGGCGGCTATGCCCGCAAAGCTGTCGAGGCATGGTTTGCGCTATATATTGAAACCGTCTGGGACAAACGCCGGACGATGGAGATTTATTTAAATGTCGCCGAATGGGGCGACGGGATATTCGGTGCGGAAGCCGCTGCGCAGGCCCGCTTCGGAAAATCCGCGAAAGACCTCACCAAACGCGAAGCGGCCCTGCTCGCCGCCGTTCTGCCCAGCCCCAATAAATGGCGCGTCGACCCACCGGGAAATTATGTCCGTGGCCGCGCCAGCACATTAATGCAGCGCGCGGAGGTTATTCGCACCAGCAAATATGATAGCTGTCTAAAGTTATAAAACCGCCAATATCGCTTCGGCCAAACGCGGAATATTTTCATCATTTGCGCCCGCAATATTAATCCGGCCGCTATCCGTCATATAGATAGATTGAGACCGAAGTTTTTGGGCTTGGTCGACAGAAAGCGGCAGCGTTGAGAACATGCCGTTTTGATCTGTGACCGCCGCAGCGATAACTTCGCCGCCTTGCACGTTCAGAGCCTCCGAGAGTTGACGGCGCAAATCGCGCATACGCTCGCGCATTTCCGTCAGCTCTTCCACCCACATGGCGCGCAGCTCCGCGTCACCGAGAATATCCGCGACGAGCTTTGCGCCGTGATCGGGCGGCATGGAGATAATTTTGCGCTGCGTCGCGCCGAGTTGTGAGCGGGCAATCGCAGCTGTCGCGTCATCCTTACACACGACCGCGATGAGGCCGACACGCTCTTTATAAAGGGCGAAGTTTTTTGAACAGGACGCCGCGATGAGAACTTCTGGACAAATCTCGACGCATTTTCGCAAGCCGTAAGAATCCTCATTCATGCCTCGGCCCAACCCAAAATAGGCCAGATCCACATAGGGCGTCAGCTCATGCGCAACCAAGAACGCCGCGAGACGGTCCCATTCGGACGCCGACAGATCTGCGCCCGTCGGATTGTGACAACAGCCGTGCAGTAAGACGACATCACCGGGTTTAGCTTTAGCCTCTAAATGGGCGAGCATATCGCCGAAATCCACACCGAGGGTCTCGCGGTTATAGTAAGGGTATTTGCCCATCTTTAGCCCAGCAGCACTGATGAGGGGAATATGATTGGCCCATGTCGGGGTGGACACCCAAACGGTCGCGTCGGGGGCAGCAGATTTGATAATCTCTGCGCCTAAACGCAGCGCACCGGAGCCGCCTGCCGCTTGAGCGCTGGCGATACGGTTCATCAGGGCATCGTCAATGTCTCCAGCGGCTCCACCCAAAATAAGGTGCAGCATAGAATGACGGAAATCATCATTGCCGCGAATGCCGACATAGGATTTGGTTGTCTCAGTTTTCCAGAGCTGTTTTTCGGCCTTTTTCACAGCGCGTAAAATCGTCGTCTCGCCCGAAGCGTCTTTATATACGCCGACGCCCAGATCGATTTTGTCCGGGTTCCTATCGGCTTTGCACTGTTGCATAAGAGCGATGATGGCGTCTGGCGCGCGCGGGACGAGATATTCAAACATGATGAAAGCGTGTTCCGTTATTGAGATTACGCGCCTCCCTTAGAGGCTTTCTATATCATCCGCCACTGTTCAGAGCCGCTAAAACGAAATTTTCCGTTGCCTTTCGCGCGGCAGCACGGGACAAGGCGGTCAAATGAAAGCCTGCCCTGAATAGGGCAAAGGGGATATAATGGAATTCTTTAACGAACTGATGCAGGGACTTAATGGCATTGTCTGGGGCCCACCCATGATGCTTCTGCTCCTCGGTGTCGGGTTCTTCCTGACAGTTGGCCTGCGGTTTATTTCGCTCACTAAAATCGGATATGGGTTCCGGCAGCTTTTCAAAAAGCGGACGGGCGAAGCGGACGAAGGTGATGTGTCCCCATTTGCCGCTTTGATGACCGCCCTGTCGTCCACAGTTGGGACAGGCAATATTGCAGGCGTCGCGGCCGCTATTGCCATTGGCGGTCCGGGTGCTGTCTTCTGGATGTGGGTCACCGCCATCCTTGGCACTGCAACCAAATTTGGGGAGGGCGTTCTGGCCGTCCGTTACCGCGAAGTGGATGCCAATGGGAACCGTGTCGGCGGACCGATGTATTATATCAAAAATGGCCTGGGTCCAAAATGGAAGTGGCTGGCCGTTGCCTTCGCTTTATTCGGCATCATCGGCTCGCTTTCGACCGGCAATGCGGTTCAGGCCAACTCCATCGGTGATGCCCTTGTTTCAAGTGAGACGGGTTATGGTTTTGACGCTCGCATTGTCGCGGTGGTCTTATCCATCCTTGTTGCCTCTGTTGTTTTCGGAGGGATCAAACGCATTGGCGCAATTGCGTCTAAACTCGTGCCCTTTATGGCTGTGCTTTATATTTCGGCCGCGCTCATCGTCATTGTGCTAAATATCAGCGCGGTGCCTGCCGCCTTTGGCCTGATTTTTAAATATGCATTTGGTCTGCAAAGCGCCGGAACTGGTGTGGCTATTGGCCTGATGATGCTCGCCATGCAGAAAGGTGTCGCGCGAGGATTGTTCTCAAATGAAGCGGGTCAAGGCTCTGCTCCGATCGCGCATGCGGCGGCGCAGAACAATGATCCCGTCAACCAGGGTATCATCGCGATGCTGGGCACCATCATCGATACATTGATTATCTGCACAATCACAGCTCTCGTCATTTTGACATCTGGCGTTGTCGCCGATAGCTGTCTAGCCAACCCTGCGATTATCGACATGCTGAAAGAGGGGAATACACCCGCTGGATGTGAAACAGGTGTGCCTTTAACGGCGTCCGCATTTGAGGCCACATTGTCTGGCTTTGGCAATCATATCGTCAATATCTGTTTGGCCATTTTCGCCTTCACAACCATCATCGGTTGGTCCTATTACGGTGAACGTTGTACAGCCTTTATCTTTAAAGAACGCTCTATACCTATTTTCAGAGCGGTTTGGGTGCTGGCTGTTTTCGCATCTACCTTTGCGCTTCACTTTGAAAGCGATGGAAATGAGAACCTCGTCGTGAACACCTTTTGGCTTGTTGCAGATAGTCTGACCGGGCTGATGGCTGCGCCGAACCTCATCGCGCTTATCTTACTTTCACCTGTCGTGTTCAAATTGGCGAGAGAATATTTCGACAAGGATAAGATCGCAAATGACGGTCTAATTGATCAAGACGATATCAAGTAAATGTCCAAATAGATGTCGGACGAAATTCTGAAAAATACGTCTGAGGCGGCGGCCCCGCCTCAGACAAAGCTTCCCTTTTGGATCGATTTCGGTCCGCTGCTGATTTTCTTTGCCGCCTTCCATTATTTAAAGCGCAGCTATCCTGATGATGC
>CAZSKH010000153.1:0-6269 GCA_964607395.1 uncultured Algimonas sp. | reverse complement strand
CGCGCGCGGCCCAAACACGCTCTAGGACTGTGTCGTCTTTCGTCCAAAGCACAGCGCAGGGCTGGGAAAATCGTCCCCATACCTGACTGAGGAAAGCGCGCGAACTGCACCGTTTTTCAAACTGAGACAGGCTGAGAATACTATATTTGCAGGTGGAGATCGTTCCATCATCCGACCTATGTTCCACATAATAGACGGCAGGCGGAATGAAGCGATTGATGAGCGCGCGCGGCCCTGTGCCATGTGTCTTGCGATAGCTGTCCACGAGGACGTAGAAATCCAACATCTTCTCAGAATTATCTAACTCCCGCAAAGAGCTGCCGTAATACACCATGGCTTGGACACGGCCATCATGGCGCGCACGGATGAGGTTCATGACCTCGGTCACGCGCGCGGGCGGGTCGAGCGTTTCCGTTCTGATAATGTCGAGCACAGATTTCATATCAGGTTAGGAATGTCACAGGTCGGGTCGGACGCACAGTAAACTTACCTGACGGGATTGAAAGAAACTCACCATCGAGGACAATATCGCCGTTATACGCATAAGCGAGCTCATCGACGCGTTTGGAATATAACCCATCTGGACTGCGGTCTTTCGCTTTTAACCCCACCCAGACTTGCATGATATTACGCGCGAGGCCTTTATACTCGCCGTCGACCCAAGTGACGCGCAGCGGTCCCGCTCCATCGCCCCAAAACGGGTCCAGCCCCATTATAAGGCTAGGGAGGGTGGTCACGACTGTGCCGAGATGGGGACCGTCATAGAGGCCCTCCATATTAACGGGGGTGATTTGCATCAGGGTATCATCATCCCCGCGCACGCCCTTGAGGATGCCGCCCAAGACCGCCGCTGATCCGCCAATGCCTTTGCGGTGGAGCTCGCCCGTTGTGTAGCGCGTGATTTGCGGGATAGCGCCCGTTGAGAAAAGAAAACCTGCGTAACTCGGCCCTTCACTGTCTACAACCTCGAGCAAGGGCATATCCACCGCCTGCATGGGGCCTTGCAGCGCAGAGCGAACGGTCCGCGCACCCGCTGATTTTAGCCCAATATTTTTGGCGACCTGATTGGTCATGCCGCCGGGGACGATCGAAAAGGCTGGGAAGGGGTCGAATTTATCTGCCTGATAGAGAAAGGCTGAAATCACGCCTTGGACTGTGCCGTCGCCCCCTTCGATGACGACATGATCCACGCCATCTTTCGCGGCTTGGGTGACGGCTGAGGGGAGCGCATCGAACGGGTCTAGACGGAAACAGTCTGTTCTGGTTTCTGCGGCGAGAGGTTCTAGCACCGAGCCTTTGCGTGCCACCCGTTCGGACAACATGTTGACGATGAACAGCCGTTTCACGCGGCGCGGCCTATAGCGTTTCTGTCCGCAAGAGCATGAACGCTCCTCCGATACCGAAAACGACAAGGGGGAGGGCAATCGCAGGCCAAACGGCCACGCCTCCCGACGCGGCAAATGTCGCCATAGCGCCATCAAAGATGAGGAAGACAAAGGCCATCGTAATACCCAGAATGAGGGTCTTATTCCCCGTGTCTTCACGCCCCGTGCGCTGCATGAGGGCGGCGCAGGCAATCAGCAGGATAAAGGCGGCGATTGGACGGGTAATTCGGTGGGCATGCCAGAATTTATACGCGAAGCTGGGTTTGGACCCGCTATTCCCGCGTTTGGAGAAGTTCCGCATTTCAGACAGTGAGAGATCGCGCGGTTCCGCCGCCAATCGCGCAATGGATGTTGGGGTCTGGCGGGTTTCCCAAATCTGCGGTCCGTCCAAAGGCACGAGTGGCCGTGTTTCCCCGTCCGCGCCTTTGACTTCGATTTGCGACACGCCCGTCAGCTCCCAATTCGGACCCTGATAGACAGCGCGTTCCGCATGCCAAATGCGGTCAACATTTCCATTTTCGTCTCGAATGAAAAATTTCATGTCGCCAATCGTGTCAAAGCCGAGGCGGTTTGTGGCGCGAATAATCCGGCCCCTATCTTCGAGCCAAAGCGGATTTTTGGCGGTAATATTTTTGACCTTATATTCGCCGATACCCCAAGTTTGCAGGGACCGAACTGCCGGGGCCATGGCGATGTCGATGAATAATATCGACACAAGAGAGGCACCGACGACAGCGGGGGTCAGCAGCATCACTTGTTTTGTCGCAGAAATGCCAAAGCCAAGCAGGGCGACAAGTTCATGATTTCGGATGAGCTTGACGAAAACCATGAGTGTCGCGACGACGAGTGTGAATACAAAGATACGGTCAAAAATCACAGGCGCGCGCAGGAACATATAGCGGAAGGTATCAGAAAACCCGCCGCCGCTTTTTGCGATGTCAGCGCCATTCGCGAGACTGTCGAGCAGGCCAATCAGGGTCAAAAAGCCGAAGACTAGGGTCAGCCAGGTGATGACAAAAGTCTTGGTGATGTAACTCGCGAGCTTAAACATCGCGTTTCACATGTTTGCGGCGGGTCAGATTTTGAAATCCGGCGATCATTTCGCCTTTTATGTGTCCCACCCAATGCGAGAAGGATGTGAGTGGCGGTTGGCCCATTTTATAGGCGCTTTTCCAGAACAGCACGAACGCGAAGATAGCGACGGCCGCGATGATCCCCCAAATCCCGAGCCAAGGCGGTATCTTGCCTGCTGCGCCAAGGGACTGCGCAAATTCCAGCGCTTTCTGGAGCGAGACCAAAAAGACGACGCCCACGAAGATGCCGGCAGAGGACGGATTCCGCCCGTAATTCAAACCAAACGGCACCGCAATAAAGGGCAGTAGCAACAGCAATGCCGCCTTGGATAGGCGTAAATGTAGCATCGCATTATTCGTATTCTGATCGATTGTCTCCGTTTGGCTCCCATCTCGGTTCGCAAAGAGCTCCAGCGAAGTCATTTCACGCTCATCATCCCCGCGAATACGATAAGGTTCTAAAGTGGCAGGGCGGGAAATAGCGGTTCCGTCCGCCGAAACTTGACCTGATAATTCGCCATCAAATATCTGAAACCCTTGACCTTTTGCTAGGTTCAAAACGGGTGAGCCCTCGAGGACATTGATTTTTCCAATGCCAGCTGTGCTAATCCGATATCCCTGCGTGTTGTCAACCTCATCTACGACTTCATAGATAAAAATCGGGCCAATTTCGCCATTTTTTCCATCTGTTCCGGCGAAAAATGTCGTGGGCCCGACCGTGGTAAATGTGCCCTCGCGGAGAGCCGCTGTGAAACTTTGCTGTTTCACCGTGTCAAAGGTCTGCCGATATTTATAGCGCCCGACCGGTTGGAAATAGCCTTCGACAAACATTGTGATACCGGACAAGAAAATGGCAAGCAACAGGAACGGCTTCGTCATGTGAAACAGCGAAACACCCGCCCCTAGCGCCGCGGTGAGCTCCGACGATTTGGATAATTTATCAATTGTGATGATCGTCCCCAGCAGCAGCGCAATTGGGACAGCCATGCCGAGATAATATGGCAAGAGGTTCACAATCATCACGGATGCATCCGTCCCGGGGCTGGTCGAGTTTGTGACGATCTCAAAAATGCGAAGCAGACGCTCAAGCAGCAGCACGCAACAGGCAAAAATCACCAAGCCGCCAATACTGATCGCGGCGTTTTTGAGGATATAACGATTAAGTTGGCCCATGTGACAGGTCTGTAACTACGCCTTTACGAATAGCTATGGTATTCCCATATCTAATGGGTCTGCCCGATGTCGGGCATGATTTGGCTTAGGAAAATAGGGTTATGAAATCAAATACCTATATTAGAAAATTCACTAACAGTTTGGTCATGCTGGCCGTCCTGGCGATGCCGGCAATTGCCGTAGCGCAAAACGACGATGGGAATGTGCCGACTGAGGACCTTCGCTCTGAGATTGGCATTCAAATGGGGCTTAAGCTTTTTCCGCGTGACAAAGCCGACACATGCGTCCCAGGCGCTTTGCAAATTCGCGTCGACATACATAATGTTTCGGAGGGCGGTATTTTGAAACTGGAATTGTTTGGAGAGAATAATTTCTTGAAGAAAGAAGGTAAGCTGCGCCGCATTCGGGTGCCAGCTGCAAATGGACCGCAAAGGGTTTGTATCAATCTTCCGCGCCCCGGTGAGTATGCGGTTGTGGCCTATCACGATATAGACGGTAATCGCCGCCTGAAAAAGGCTTGGAATTTAAAACCTAAAGAACCTTACGGTCTGTCCAACAACCCTGAAATCAAATCTCTGCGCCTCCCCAAATTTTCGGAAACGGGTTTCACAGTGCCGATGGAAGGCATTGATATCCGAATTGATTTGGTTGACCTTTAGCCCCAAGACGCGGATAGCCGACCGAACTTAATTTGGGTTGGAGGGGGCTGTGTCAGCCGTCATATCAAACATTAATATCCGAAAGGTGGAAACGCCGTCGGACCTAAAACGTTTCCTGAGCTTGCCTTATGATCTCTATCGGGGACAGCCAGCTTGGGCTCCGCCGCTCCGATTGGAACGTGCGGAGCAGTTAGACCCTGCAAAAAATCCTGCGGCACGACATTTGGACCGACAGCTCTTTCTGGCTGTGCGAGACGGGCGGGATGTTGGCCGTATCGCGGCCTTTACGAATCCCGACCATGATTCCCAACATGACGCGGAAACCGCTTTTTTTGGCTATTTCGACTCGATTGATGACCAAGACGTCTTGAGTATTTTACTCGAAACGGCGCGCGATTGGGCGAAAATTAAGGGCCGCTCTCGCCTCGTTGGTCCCGCACAATGGAGTGTGAATGAAGAAGTTGGCCTGCTGGTCGACGGATTTGAACATCCAAATGTGCTGCTCATGTCATATGGGCGACCCTATTATCAACCCGCAGTCGAGGCCGCTGGGTTTACCAAGATCGTCGATATGCTCGCGTTTCAAGCCGATCTGAATGCGGGATATCCGCGCCCGAAGATGACACGGATGATGGTCGATTATGCCAAACGATCTGATTCCATCACGTGGCGGACGCTGGATAAGGCCGATTTTCACGGCGAAATAGAGCGGGCTATGCACATCTTTAACGATGCCTGGTCAGAGAATTGGGGATTTCTGCCGTTCCCGGATGAGGCCATTCAGCATCTGGCGAAGGAGATGAAGCCTCTCATCGTGCCGGAGCGGTTTCTTATAGGATCAATTGACGGCGAACTGGCGGCGTTTCTCTGCCTCCTGCCGGACTTGAACGAATTAGCGCGGGGGTTTGACGGAAAACTACTGCCGTTTAATTGGGCTAAACTAATCTACCGCCTGAAAACCCAGAAAGCGAAACAGGCTCGCATTCCGCTCATGGGACTAAAGCACAAATATCATAACACCCGCAAAGGCCTCGCGCTGATTGCAACATTATGTGAGGAATCGTTTGAGACAGCGCGGCAAGCCGGCTTTACCCATTGCGAGCTGTCGTGGATACTCGATGACAATGAGGGTATGATTTCAATCTGCAAACAAGCCAGTGCGAAGCCTTATAAAACATACCGCATGTATGAAAAACGGATTGGGTAATGACCAAAGCGGTATTGATTTTGGCAGGCCAACGAGAGGGCGTGATTGACCCGCTCTGCGAAGCTGCGGGCGTGTCTCACAAAGCCGAAATTTTGATCGCGGGCGTGCCGATGCTGGACCGCGTTATTGCGGCGATGACAGATGCTGAGTTGGCCGATAAATCATATATTTCAGGTTATTCAGGCAGTAAGCTAAAGCAAGTTTCAAATGGAAAAGGCCCGGCCGATAGTGTTGCCTTGGGCCTTGCGGAGATTGACAAATTTCCATGCCTTGTGACGACATGCGATCATGCATTGCTGACGGCTGAAATGGTGAATAGCTTTATCGACGGCGCAAAAGCGGCGGGCACAGATATCTGCGTCGGCATGGCTACGCAAAGCGTTATTCAAGCGGAATATCCTAAAACCCAGCGAACCTATATGCGGTTTTCGGATAAAGCTGTGTCGGGGTGCAATCTGTTCTACATTGCCAATCCGGACGGTATGAAGGCCATCGCCTTTTGGCAATCGGTTCAGCATTTGCGCAAAAACCCACTGAAACTGGCCAGGAAAGTTGGCGTCGGGATTGGTATCAAATATGCCGCAGGCCGGTTGAGTTTGCAGGGGGCGTTTGATTACGCGGCTGACCGTATTGGAATTACGGCGGCCCCGGTATTGTTGCCTTTTGCGGAAGCGGCGATTGATGTCGATAAACCCGCGGATTTAGACTTAGTTGAGGCGATTTTGCAGGCGCGCAGTTCATGAGCACGCCTGATCTTTCAATCCTGTCCACG
>CAZSKH010000152.1:0-6280 GCA_964607395.1 uncultured Algimonas sp. | reverse complement strand
CCCGGCACAGGCCTCGGTGTCACCCAAAGCTGCTCAGACCCACTGTCTCTCAAACGGCCAATGCAATTCATCAAAGATGAAATGCAAAGTGTTCATTTATTGTTGCCAATAATTGAACTAGGTGACGTCCTACCTAGTCCCGTGTTTGAAAGAACTTAATCACTATAACACAGCTTTGGGACGTGAGGATTATTCTCTTTCAATTGATGGATAGATATCCAAAAACTATCCATAAAACTGAAGGAATCTGCAGAAAAATACTGGGAAACAGAAAATCTGAAACGCGGATGACGGCCTCATGCACTCTCAGAAAAAACCCTTCATCACAAGCAGCCATCGGCTCTAGGTTCGAGACAGAATTTGAAAGCAGGTTCTATAATGAACCTACACAAATACCCAAAAACAATCTAAGATAGGATTTAGTTATTTTATTTTGCCTTCGTTCCGACAACTGAAAATGAACGAGCTTCAGATGGATTATTTTGCGCCCCACTTAGATACAATTTATGCTTGTTACGCATAGGTTTGCTAAAAATAAAAATTATCAATATCAGATAGTTACGGCTGCTTTTCCTTCGACCAAATCGTTAATATCTGTTTACTCATTTTAGTTTGACTACACCCTGTCTCATCTCGTATTCTAGTTTTAAGTATTGGGCGCAAATTAGACATCTAATTCCAATATCAAAATGACATTTTAGATTCGGGATGGTCTGTCATGAACTTAGATATGCACACATGTGTCGTTAAACCCAAAAACTCTACGATAATTTTTCAACCTTCAAATTGGAAATATATCTTGAAATTATTAGGCCTAATTATCGTCGCCGATAAGAAAACGCTGAAAGAAGAAGTCGATACATTCCTCGACGCAGTCACAGAACTCCGCGCTATCATAGATCCGTCAATCTGCTTTACGGAGAAAATGGCGATGGATTGGTTCAAGTTAAATAAGGGGGAGTTAGAGGAAATCATCGAGGGTTTGGCATATGATACAGCTCTTTGCGAAATTCTTGCACCGATCAAATCAATGCCTCACAAATTGGATATCATATCTTGCATGGTCAGGATTGCTGTCTCTGATGGCGAATATTGTGATGCAGAAAAAGGATTCATAAAGAAGACGTGCCTCTACTGGAATATCCGCAGCGACTTTCAAGAACATCTCGAACATCTACACAAGCCATATGAAAGTCCAAGACTTGTGGAATATCTGAAAGACCATCCTACATATAGGAGCGTCCTTAAAACCTATGAATAAAGGTGTAACCTTCGAGGGTACCCTAATGCACCTGCGGCACTACCACCTCATTATTGCTGTCGAGCAGCACCACATTCGGCGCGTAATTGCGGGCTTTTTCAGCTTCCATTTGGCAATAAGTAATGATGATGATCTTATCACCCAATTGCACGCGGCGCGCCGCTGCGCCGTTCAGGCCAAAGGTTTTTGACCCGCGCGGGGCGGAAATGGCGTAAGTTGTGAACCGCTCGCCATTGGTGATGTTCAAAATATCGACTTGTTCATTCGCGAGAATACCGGATCGGTCGAGCAAGTCCTGATCGATAGAAATCGAGCCTTCATAGTGAAGGTCGGCCTGTGTCACGGTCGCCCGGTGAATTTTGCCCTTCATCATGGTCAACAACATATCAATCTCTCTTTTACTCTCATTCGCGGGCGGGGGCTGCCGGCTCACCTTGGATATAGGGATGAAACAGCCCTGCAAAAAGGTGAAGCCGCGTTTTCGCAAGGCTGCCTTGCGCGCCGTTTAAGTAATGTTCAGGAAGCCAAAAAAGCTAGTGATGACCACCCGGGGCAGCATTCGGGTCCAGCTTGAACAGGCGGTCACAATATTTACAGGTGACGGAGGTGTCAGACCCCATATCCAGATAGGTGCGGGGATGCCCCAGCGCGCCGCCAGAGCCTTCGCACATGACGCGGGTCGAGGCGACCATCACAACATCATCCTCTTGCATTGAAGTCTGAGAGGTCGCGGGCGTGTTGCCATTTTCCATGCGGGGGTTCCTTTAAGGTGGTCTGCAGGTTTTTACGGTTGAATTGGCCTTTAGGCCACGTCTAAAGGTCGGGTCAATATGAGCCAGTCTTCTACACCCCATTCCCCTGAGTCTTCAAGAGCACCCGCAATCGAAATCAAGGGCCTGAAAAAGACCTATGCGGCGTCGAAGAAAGCACCGGCCAAGACGGCCCTACATGGCGTTGATTTGGTCATCCCCCGTGGATCGATTTTTGGATTGCTCGGTCCCAATGGCGCCGGAAAATCGACAATGATCAATATTCTTGCGGGGCTTGTTAATAAAACCGCAGGCACAGCCAAAATCTGCGGCTTTAATATTGACGGCGAGACACGCTCGGCCCGCGCCTCTATCGGGATTGTCCCGCAGGAAATCGCGATGGACGTGTTCTTCACGCCCTATCAAGCGCTGGAATTACAGGCCGGATATTACGGCGTGCCGAAGTCTGAGCGCCGCAGCATGGAAATCCTCGAGGCTTTGGGCCTTGCCGATAAGCGTGATGCCTATGTGCGGCAGCTCTCGGGCGGGATGAAGCGGCGATTGCTCATCGCGAAAGCCCTTGTCCATAACCCGCCCGTGTTGATTTTGGACGAGCCGACAGCGGGCGTGGATATTGAATTGCGCCGTCAACTTTGGGCCTATGTTGAGAAACTCCATGCGGCAGGCACGACGATCATTCTAACAACGCATTATCTGGAAGAAGCCGAAGCGCTCTGTGACCGGATTGCCATTATCCATCAGGGGAAGATTGTCGCGAATGAGCCTAAATCGGCGCTGCTTGCGCGGTTGGACAAAAAGATTTTGCGGATTTCACCTGTTGAGCCACTGACCGCCCTACCCGGCGCTTTATCGGATTTGAACGCAAAGCTGGACCACGACGGACAGATCGTGATTGAATATCGTAGCGGCACGGATTCCGTTACCGGGATGTTGAACCGCGTCAAAGATTCAGGCGTGTCTATTGCAGACCTACGCACAGAGGAAGCCGACCTCGAAGATGTCTTTATGGCGCTGACCTATGCAGGCGATGTGAAGTGAATTTGGACAAATTGGAAAAAATAGCCTGGCTCCTTTTTGTTATGTTGTTTGTTCTGATATGGAAAGCAGGTGGGCTTGTGAAAACAACGCCGCCTAGTGATGAGGTCGTAAAACCTGCCGTATCTCACCACTCCGGCATCCATCCAAATCTCAAAACCGGAGATATGCCGCCAGAAGACGCAGCTGACGTTTCGCGCTGGATTGATGACGCTGTTTCATTGATGCAATCACCGGAATTCGAAGCAAACTTTCGCCGCGCGAGCGCGTTATATCCTAAGCTTTTCGTGTCGCGCAAAGAAGACATGGTCGCGAGCGAGACCGTTTTGGCAAGATTGAAAACGCAAGACCCGAGACTCCCTGCGCTCTGGTGGCCGGAAGCTTTCGTGGTTTTGATTGGCGAGCCAGCGGCACGGTCCTCTGACCTCAAAGGCTTTGGATTTGAGGCCTCGCGGAAAGCCGGGGCTGGTCCATTATCTGGAAACCCTGCTGCGGGAGAAATTGAGTTGGGCCGTTTGCATTTTGCCCGATATACACGCGGCGATGTGGTCGAAAAATCTTGCGCGCTTAATACGATGGTTCACGAAATCAGCCATACTTTATCCGAAAAACCCGGAGAGTTTTGGATGCATATATTGGACTCCGAAGATCGAGTGACAGCACCAAGCGGGGTATTTGAAGCCAGTTATTTTATCGGAACCGTTGCGCAATGCACCTATTTGCAATCAGCCGGTCATATATTGGCCAAGGGCTTTGAGGACTGTTTGATGACATTCAGTGACCCTCGTTCCGGATCGCGATTCAAGAGTTTGGCTTGCGATGATTTTCCCGGATCAAAACCTATCACCCCTCAAGGCAGGCTAAGCCCATGATCCGTATTGGCCTGTTAGGCGCATCCAAAATTGGACCCAAAGCCATCATCCATACGGCGCACGCGCGCGAGGATTGCACCGTTCAAGCCGTCGCCAGCCGTTCGGAAACCCGCGCTCGGGCCTATGCGGATGAGTACGGAATCCCGCATATTGAGACCTCTTACGAAGCCCTCATCGCGCGGGATGATATTGACCTCATCTATAATGCCCTCCCGCCGAGCCTGCATTGCGATCTGACAATTCTTGCGGCCCAGCATGGCAAGGCTGTCCTCTGCGAGAAACCTTTTGCGATGAACGCTGATGAAGCACGGCAGATGGTAGAGGCTGCGGATGCGGCAGGCACGGTCTTGATTGAGGCCTATCACTACCGCTTTCATCCATCGTTTCTGAAATTTGAGCAGGAGATTAAGTCGGGGAAGATTGGCGAGATTGAGCAAATATCCGGCGTGTTCGATGTTCATATTCTCAATCGTGATGGCGAGCTGAGATATATCCCCGAGCTCGGCGGCGGGGCCCTGATGGACCTTGGCTGCTATCCCCTCCACGCCATGCGCACCTTAACAGGACACGGGCCAAAAATTGTCGACGCGATGCACGGGCGCGCAGAAAATGGTGTTGCAATTGCCAGCTGGGCAGAGATGAATTTGGGAAACACGTTGGCCTATCTCGAATGCAATATGGGCCGCGATGCGGTTTATGATAATTCAATCCATGTGATTGGCAGCGAAGGCGTCGCCAAACTCACGGGGTTCGTCCACCCTTACCGCTGGGGCCCTCACACGGGGTTTGACATATATGTCGAGGTGGACGGGGTCCGGGAGGTTACAACTTTATTGAACTCGCCGGAAAGCTGGAAACGCTCGACATATGACTATCAGCTAGATCATGTTGTGCGCGTTATGGCCGGAGAGGCGGAGCCCTTAACAGGCGGGTCTGACGCTATCGCCACAATGTCGGCCATTGATGCAATATTGTCAGCGGGATAATTATTTAGTTCGCTGAAACGCTTGCACATCGACGACCAAGTCGATAGCGGCAGCGAATGTCGGATAATGTGACAGCCGAGACCACCGCCCTCCCCGAAACATGGTTCGGGGAAATGCGCGCGCTACTGACCATTGGTATTCCCATGGCTTTGGCGCAGCTCGTGCAGTTTTCGCCTTATGTCGCGGACACCCTAATGATCGGGCGCATCGGGCCAGCGGAGATTGCCGCTGCTGCCATTGGGTCCGTTCTATATTTCCTACTTTGGATGGTGACAAGCGGACCCATCGCGGCTGTGACGCCGCTCGTTTCGCAAGCTTTGGGCCGCAACAAAGCCGAACGCAGAGATGTTAGGCGGACGGTTCGGATGTCCGTTTGGACGTGTTTTCTGATGTTCCCCTTCATCATAGCGCTGCTGTTGATGACGGAAACCATTATGATATTCGCGGGCCAAGACCCGGAAGTCGCAGCCCTCGCGCAAGGCTATGTTCTTGTCCTAGCCCCCGGCCTGCCCTTTACAATGGCCGTTATGTCGTTTCGTAATTTTCTGGCAGCGATTGAACGTACGATGGTGCCGTTCCTCTTGGTAGTCAGCTCTGCGCTTGTGAATATTGCCCTGAACTGGGTGTTGATCTTCGGAAATCTCGGCGCACCCGAATTGGGCCTCATGGGCGCCGGCATCGCCTCCTCAATCGCCTGTATCTATGGCTTCCTGGCTTTCGTTATTTATATTAATTGGGACAGCCGCGCCCGCGAATTTGATATCTTCTCCAATCTTTGGAATGCCGATTGGGAGCGACTGCGCGGCCTCCTTAAATTGGGCTGGCCGATTTCTGTAACCGTTACCTTTGAAGGCATGTTGTTCAACGCCGGCGTCTTAATCGCGGGGGCCGTTGGCGTGATCGAACAGGGCGGGTTTCAAATCGCTTTAAACGTGGCATCGCTGGCCTTCATGATGCCTTACGGTCTCTCTATGGCCGGGGCGGTTCGGATAGGTTTGGCACGCGGGGCAAGGAATAATGTAGGAGAACGCCGCGCAGCCTCGACGACCATTTTGGCCTCGACCCTTGCGATCGTGGTTTTTGCTATTCCTGTTGCCTTTTTTCCGGAATGGGTTGCGGCTTTCTACTTCGATATGGACTCTGCCGAGACGCGGCCAGTCTTTGATTATGTGGTTATCTTCCTGCCCATCGCCGCAGGATTTATGTTGTTCGACGCGGTTCAGGTCGCGGCCAACCAATTATTACGTGGGTTAGCCGATGTAACATGGCCGATGATTATAACGGGCATTAGCTATTGGGCTATTGGCTTTCCTATCGCCTATTTCACGGCGCTGCATACTGATATTGGCGCCAAAG
>CAZSKH010000151.1:0-6417 GCA_964607395.1 uncultured Algimonas sp. | reverse complement strand
CATATCGGTCTTTATGGGTTTCGCCGTGCGGCGTTAGAGCGGTTCACTCAGCTTCCGCAATCACACTATGAGGGGCTGGAGGGCTTGGAACAATTGCGCGCTTTGGAAAACGGGATGAGCACCGCGATTGTTAAGGTCGGCCCGCCGCGAATTTCTTCACCGGGGATCGATACGAAAGACGATCTCAAACGAGCTGAAGCTCTGATAGCGGCCTATGGCGACCCATTCACAGCATGAGCATGGGCCGCGTTTATATCGTTCGTCACGGCAATACCTTTGACAAAGGGGATGTGATTTTGCGCGTCGGCGGACAGACGGATTTACCGCTGTCCGCTTCTGGGGTGACGCAAGCGGAACGCCTGTCCACAGCATTGAAACATGTCTATTTCACAAGGGCTTATTCGTCGGATTTGAAACGCACACGGCAGACTGCGGAAGCTATTTTGGGGCGAAAATCCTATGAGCTGGCAGGGTTTTTGACGGAGGTTGATTACGGCCCGGATGAGGGCCGACCAGAGACGGACGTTGTGGCTCGTATCGGCGCGGAGGCCCTGAAAAAATGGGACAGCGAAGCCCTCCCGCCGCCAGGTTGGGAGGTCGATGTGGACGGTCTGCGCACAGCTTGGCAGGCCTTTTTAGCTAGCTGTGATGCGACGTCCGATACGCTCGTCGTGACGTCAAATGGCGTCGCCAGATTTCTCTTGGATGTTGTCAAATGCGACAAGAACGTGCCGCTGAAACTTCGAACTGGGGCTTATGGAATAATAGAGCTGACCCCGACGGGTCCCGTTTTAACGGGCTGGGATATCAGGCCGTAATCCGCATGCCGTCATAGGCTGGCCGAGCTATCGGCGGGAGTTGTTCTCGCAAAGTCTCGTAATCCATGTCGATATGTAGGTTCGTCAGGACCGCAGATTTGACCTGAGCCTTTGCCAGCCATGATAAAGTCTTGTCGGTATGGGCATGGGTGGGGTGCTGGCTGTAACGCAAAGAGTCCACGATCCAAACATTAACTCCATTCAACCTAAGCAGCACCTCATCACTCGTGCCCCAAACATCGGGACTATAGGCGACCTTGCCGTCAATCAGGAACCCTAATGACGGCGTCGGTCCGTGGCTGACTTCCAGAGTCTCCAAAGAGACGGTGCCGCCCGGTCCCGCGACAGTCGTCACTGATCCATCTGAAATCAGCTCTTGAAGCGCAAGAATTGGCGGGTGGACACGCCCCTCCGGCATTTCAAAACAATATTTGAAACGGGTAAAAAAATTGGCTTTCGTATAGGCATCCATGAAGGTCGGAATCTGCATTCTCATCCGGTACGCAATTGCGCGCAGATCGTCTATGCCATGGGACTGATCCGCGTGGTCATGGGTGTAAAACACCGCGTCCAAATGCCGGATGTCTTCCCGTAACAACTGTACGCGTAAATCCGGTGACGTGTCGATTAGAACATTCGTACAGGCGGTCCGATGAGGCTCACCATCGCCCTCCCATTTTTGAATGAGGATGGAGCTTCGAGTGCGTGCATTTTTCGGCTCTGCCGGGTCGCAAACACCCCAATCTCCGCCAATACGCGGAACGCCGCCAGAAGACCCGCAGCCCAAGATGATGACTTGCGATCCCATTTTAGTGCGCGTCCTGTGTTTCAGGAAGTGCGCGCGGACGCTTCGCTTTAGTAAACAGATTAAAAAAGGCATCCGTGGTTTTCGCAGCCGTTTCCCCTACGGTCCAATCGAAGAGCTCGGCGAGGCCCTTGCAAACTTCGACGACATAGGCAGGTTCATTCCGCCGCCCACGATACGGCATGGGCGCAAGATAGGGACAGTCGGTTTCCAGCATGATTCGGTCTCGCGGCATCGTCAGAATACGCTCTCGAACGTCATGCGCGTTCTTAAATGTCATGATACCCGAGACAGAAAAATAGAACCCCATTTCTGCGGCGGCATCGGCCAATTTCTGCCCGGACGTGTAACAATGCATAATCGCGTTAAACGGTTTTTTCGCGTAGGCGGATTGCAGCATTTCAATCATATCTTCATCGGATTCTCGGGTGTGAACGACTAACGGTAAACCTGTTTCGTGAACGGCATTAATATGCGCTTGAAAGTTCGCTTTCTGTATATCACGAGGCGACCAATTATAGTGGTAATCCAATCCAGTCTCGCCAATGCCCACGACCTTTGGGTCGCTCGTTAGCGCCGTAATTTCGTTGGCTGTAATGTTGGGATTGTCTTTGGCGTCATGCGGATGAGTTCCAATCGTCGCCCAGATATTCGGGTCTGAATTTGCCACACCCAGAACGGCTTCAAAGTCTTTGAGATGACAGCAGATATTTAGCATCGGCCCGACCCCGGCTTCGCGAGCTCGCAAGATGGTTTCATTTAAATCATCAGCGAACTTCTCACCGTGTAAGTTGACGTGACTATCTACGATCATGACGCTTCCCTAATTGACGAAAGGAGCTCAAACATAGTCGCAGTTTTATCCAAATTAATTGCGCCCTCAGCGCGGCGAACATCCCGAAGACGCGCATGATTGCTCTGCCAAACTTTAGGCGACCGTTTCAAATTGGCGGGGGAAAACGGCCCGTCATAAGCGCCCGTCGCTGCAAACAATGCATGGGCATGTATTGTGTCGTCCAATCCATCCCAAAACAGATCACGGGAAATAACATGGCGTTTCTCCGCGAGGCGTTTGGCGATGGTCATGTCCACATCGGGTGCGGTTCGGCCCAGCGACTGAATGTAATCAGAAATCGAGCGCAACACGACATCCGCATTTTGGACCAGCGCCAGCGCTTTCCCGGGCGCGCCTCGCGACAGGCGAACAGCGGCGTCAATGAGGTCGGGAGACCCGCGTCCATGCTCGGAAAGCCAACCCGTGATTTGATCTTCCGGGACGGCTCGAAGCTCCAATCCCATACACCGGGACCGAATGGTGGGTAGCAATCGGCCCGGCGCAGAAGAGATTAGGATGAACAAGGTCTTTGACGGGGGTTCTTCAAGCAGTTTCAGGATCGCGTTTTCTGAGTTCCGGTTAAGCTCATCTGCGCTATCGATGATGCAAACCCGCCATGTACCAGTTTCTGCGGCTGTCTCTTGGAAGAAGCCTGAGACCTCCCGCACCCGGTCCACCGGAATATCTTGCCGAAAGCGTTTTACCTTCGGATCATAAGGCCGCCGCAGCACAAAGAGATTGCCATGTGTCAGCGCCTCGACACGTTTTGCGATCTCATCAGAAGCGGGAATGTCTAGCGATGTCGATAACAAGGACTGACCGCCCAAAAGTTTACGCGCCATACGATATGCCAAGGTCGCTTTACCAATGCCTTTTGGCCCGGATAGCAACCAAGCATGATGCATCCGTCCGGAGCGCATGGCTTTCAGAAAGCGGGCCTCAGCGGTCTCATGCCCGAGTAGAGAATAGACTTCACGCGGATGCGGACATCCGTCGGCTCTGTCCGCTTCGGGTAGCGCCTCGGCATTCTCAATCGTCCGCAATCAGGCCCCCACTTTCCCGGCCAAGTCAGGGAATTGTTTGGTCAAGGCGAACAGAATGCGGTTCTGAACATTGCCACGCGTACCATCGGCATCGACCGTTTGAACGCGTTCCGGGTTTTCATCGGCGATTTCAAGGAAGGCTTTGCGCAAGGTTTTGTGGAACTCTAACCCTTCCGCGTCAAAGCGTGTCAAATGCTCACCGCGGGTCTCGACACGTTTCTGCGCCAGCACAGGGTCCATATCAAACAGGATCGTCAAATCAGGCTCGAAGCCATTCATGACGACCTGATGCAAACTTTTCACCTGATCCGCCCCGAGGCCTCGCGCATGACCTTGGTACGCCAGGCTGGAGTCGGCAAAACGATCCGATATAACCCACACGCCGCGTTCCAATGCCGGCTTAATCAGCTTCTCCACGTGATCCAGACGCGCGGCATACATCAGCAGCAGTTCCGTCATGCCTGACCAGCGGTCTGTTGTGCCTTCTAGGACGAGGTCTCGAATGGCTTCCGCGCCAAAGGTGCCGCCGGGCTCTCGCGTTTGAAGCGTCTCGATTCCAGCTTTTTCTAGAGCGTCGGCAAGTAGTTTGGCTTGGGTCGATTTCCCAGCCCCTTCGCCGCCCTCAAATGTTACAAATTTTCCGCGTGTCATTTTCAGCCCCTAATATTCGCAAGCCAGCCAGCCCAAGCCCGCGAGAATAATCCCTTACGTTTTACGTCGGATGTCGCAACCAAATCATATGTAACATCTGGCCGTTCGGGCAAAGAAATTTTCAGTTGTGCCACGACATCGCCTTTCACAATGGGTGCCTTTGCGACTGTATAGACAATCTCGGAGGTCACACGTTTCCGATCCGTAACAGGCAGGCCTTTGCGAATGTTCTCAGTTAGCGCAACGCCAACAGAGGGCGCTTTGCCCATATAGACGTCAATCTCACCTAGAACTTCGCCTTGTGCATGCAGATCATAGACTCGAAATTGGCTGAACGCTGCTTCCATTAATTTAATGGCCGTGTTTCGACGCGCGCTTTGGCTTTCCAGACCATTGATGACAATAATGCGGCGATCATCACCCCGTATGGCTGAGCCGACTAGTCCGTAACCGGAGGCTTCGGTTGATCCTGTCTTCATGCCGTCAGCGCCCGTCACGCGCCCCAGAAGCGGGTTGCGGTTATTTTGCTTAATACCGTTCCAAGTAAAGCTGCGCTCGGAATAGAGCGGGTAATATTCCGGAAATTTTCGGATGGTGCTCTCTGCCAATTTGGCGAGATCCAAGGCGCTGATCTCGTGTTCTGGATGTGGCCATCCGGTCGCATTTCTAAATGTTGCAGAACTCAGCCCCATTTCCCTTGCGCGCTCTGTCATCCGCTGTGCAAACGCATCCTCCGACCCGGCCAAACCTTCGGCCAATACGATACAGGCATCATTTCCCGATTGAATGATGACGCCTTTTAACAGGTCTTTGACAGCCGCCTTTGAACCAACATCCAAGAACATAGTTGAGGATCCTGATTTCACACCGCCGCGGCGCCACGCATCCTCGCTGACCGTAAATTTAGTTTCAGGCGATAGCGTTCCTTCTTTCAGGGCGTCGAAAACAAGGACTGCTGTCATAATTTTCGTCATTGAGGCAGGCGGCATGGGGTTCCGTGCGTTTTTTTCGAACAAGACTTCACCGCTTTCTGCGTCAATAATAACGGCGTGAGGCGCGTCGGTTTGAAATGCAGACTGCGCATGGGCAGGGGCGGAGAACAACAAGCTGGCGATGACTAAGGCGAAAGAGCGAAACACAGTGGGCGAAACCTCTGAAAACAACGAATCAAAACGGGACGCTCCTCATGGAACGCCCCGTTTGGTCGCACGGAGATATGGCAATCGCAAGGCAAGGCGCTGCGATTCTAAAGGTCTATTTTGTTTGAAGGCGCTCGCGTATCAATCTGGCGTCTTGGCCTTTATAATTTGCAACATGGATCGGGCCTTTGATGGTCAGGGTAATCTGACCTTCAGGTTGCGCCTCCGGCGTTCCAACGGCTTCGGGTGCTGTTGGCGTCATCGGTGCGTCTGGCACGTAAGGGGCGAGCGTTGGCGGCGTGAAAGGTTGAGCCGGAATCGGAGTCGGGGTTGGAGCTGGAGCTGTCCAGGGCGTTTCCACCGGAGCTTCGACGAATTGTTCAGCAGGACGGGCTACCTCGACGGGTGGTCTTGCTGGTGCGCGGTTACTCGCCATTGGATCAGCAGGTCCGGCATATTGAACGCGCACTTGGCCGAGGCCTGTAATGCCGAGGGCCTGAGCAGAGGCTTTTGACAGATCGATAATACGGTCACCAATGAACGGTCCCCGATCATTCAAACGCACCATCAACGTTTTTCCGTTTTCAATATTTGTCACGAAGAGCATGGAATTTAGTGGCAGTGTTTTATGCGCAGCCGTTAGGTCATGCATATTATAGGTTTCGCCAGTTGCCGTTGGCTTACCGTGGAATTTATCGCCATACCAAGACGCAACGCCTGTGACATCATAATTAGGATTGTGCTCGGGCGTGTAAGATTTACCCATAATCGTGTATGTGTTGCCCAGACGTTGGTGTTTGTAGAGGCCAGAGTCCACGCTCGCTTGGTCAAATTGCTGTTGAGCTCTCGGCGCAGGTGCGGGCATCGGCATTGGGTGCGCCGGGATATAACTGTCTTGAACAGGTCTCGAAAGAGGCGATCTCGGTGTGGACAATGAGGCATATTTCGTTGCACCCTGGCCTACCTTATAGGTAATCGGAGCAGCCTGGACCGACTTGTTCACGCTTGTTGTCGTGCATGCAGTCGTGCTCAGTCCCATTAAGCCTGTCACCACACCCGTCAATACAAGTTTCGCTCTCACCATTACATTCACCCTTAATCTAATCATCCACATCTAGACGAGTGA
>CAZSKH010000150.1:0-6437 GCA_964607395.1 uncultured Algimonas sp. | reverse complement strand
TTGTCTTTGGGTGCGGCGGCGACCGTGATCCTGATAAGCGGGCGAAGATGGGCAAAGTGGCCGCCAAACTCGCAGACCAAGTTATCGTCACAGATGATAATCCGCGCACGGAAGACGCAGGCCTTATTCGTAAAGCCGTGCTAGCAGGCTGTCCTGATGCAGCTGAGATCGGTGACCGTGCCCTTGCGATTGCTGTAGGTATTCGCCGCTTGGGTCCAAAAGATTGTCTCGTGATTGCAGGTAAAGGGCATGAGCAGGGTCAGATTGTCGGCGACAAGGTCATTCCGTTTTCCGACGTCGGTGTAGCGCGAGAGCTACTGTCATGACGCTTTGGAGTTCCGAAGATATTGCCAAAGCAACAGGCGGGCGAATTACCTCTGATTTTAAGGTGACGGGTCTATCGATTGACACGCGCAGTCTCCAAAAGGGCGACTTATTTGTCGCCTTAAAAGACGCGCGCGATGGGCATGATTTTATTCCCGCCGCTATGGCGGCTGGGGCAGGCGGCGTGTTGTGCGAAACTGCGCCGGAAAACACGCCTGCCATTGTCACGCCTGACAGTGCAAAGGCGCTTGAAAATTTGGGAGTCTATGCGCGGAATATTCGCCAAGCCTTACGGATTGGCGTGACCGGTAGTGTTGGGAAAACATCAGTTAAAGACGCGCTGGCCGTCATGTTATCTTCTTTCGGACATACGCATAAGTCTCTTAAATCATTCAATAATCACTTTGGCGTACCGATCACGCTCGCAACAATTCCAGAATCGGCTGAGTTTGCTGTTCTAGAGATGGGCATGAACCATGCGGGCGAAATGTCTGGGCTTTCTAAACTCGCTAAACCGCAGATCGCGATTATCAATAATGTGGTCGGCGCGCACCTCGCGCATTTTGAAAATGTCGAGGGGGTTGCGGATGCGAAAGCCGAGATGATCGACGGAATGGATGAGGGCGGCATCCTGATTCTAAACGGCGATAATCAATACACGCCGCGCATCCGTAAGAAGGCGGAAGGGGCAAAACTACAAGTCCTCACCTTTGGGCATTCCTCTGATGATGACATATATATCTTGCGGTCTGAAATCCATGCCGACGGGGGTCGCCTGACGTGCCACATCGACTCGGCAAATATAGAGGTAAACCTAAATGTTCCGGGGGCGCATTGGGTCATGAATGCGGCGGCGTGTTTGGCGGTGGCTTATGCGGCAGAGTTGGACTTGGAAGAATCCGCAAGAGCTCTGGCTGACATTGTCCCTGCTCCGGGCAGAGGAGATATCCATACCCTGAGAATAGACGGAAAATCCGTCACCCTGATTGACGAAAGCTATAACGCAAACCCAGCATCCATGCGGGCGGCCTTTTCTGCGGCAGCCTTACGTCCGGGGCGGAAGCTCGCGCTCTTGGGCGATATGTATGAGCTTGGCGCTGATGAGCTCGCCCTCCACCGTCGTTTGGCTGACCCCTTAGTCGAAGCTGGGTTCGAGCGCGTATTCATGGCGGGCGAGTGTATGCGCATGTTGATGGGGGCCTTGCCTCGGCCCATGCGGGCGGGTTGGTCGTCAAAACCTCAGACTTTGTTAACCAAACTGAAAGGCGAACTCCGCAACGGAGACATTGTTCTCATTAAGGGTTCCAATGCATCGGGTGTTGGTAAAATCGCAGAGCAACTCAAGGGGGATGGCGCACATGTTGTATGAATGGCTTGGGCCGCTCGGGGAGGAGTTTCAGCTCTTTAACCTGTTTAATTATATCACCTTTCGCGTTGGCGGAGCGTTGATGACATCTCTCATAATTTTCTTCATTTTTGGCGAGAAAATGATAAATGCCCTGCGCGCTCGTCAAGGCAAGGGTCAGCCTATCCGCGAGGATGGTCCCGAAAGTCATATCATAAAAAAGGCTGGAACGCCGACGATGGGTGGGTTGATGATCCTCCTCGCCGTCGTGATCTCAACTTTATTATGGGGCGATTTGCATAGTCCATTCCTCTGGACGATTTTCTTTGTGACGGTGGGCTTTGGCGCAATTGGGTTTTACGATGATTATCTGAAAGTCTCTCGACAGTCACATAGGGGCTTTTCTGGCAAGTTACGGCTGCTTTGTGAGTTTATCATTGCTGGCATTGCTGTTTGGATTCTGACCACAGCTTTCCCGCAAGAGGGCGATTTCGCAACCGGACTAGCTATTCCACTGCTCAAGAATTTCACAATTAATCTTGGGGTCTTTTTTATTCCTTTTGGCATGCTGGTGATTGTCGGAACTGGCAATGCCGTGAATTTAACCGATGGGCTCGACGGTCTTGCGATTGTCCCTGTGATGATTGCCTGTATGAGTTTGGCTTTCATCGCCTATCTCGTCGGTAACGCTATATTTTCGAGCTACCTAGGCGTTCCGCATGTGCCTGGAAGTGCTGAGGTCACAATATTCTTGGGGGCCATTATTGGTGCGTCGCTGGGTTTCCTTTGGTTCAACGCGCCGCCAGCCATGGTGTTTATGGGCGATACAGGGTCCCTGGCTTTGGGCGGAGCTTTGGGGGTGACCGCCGTTGCCATTAAACATGAAATCGTTCTAGCGATTATTGGCGGCTTATTTGTTTTGGAGGCTGTGTCCGTGATCGTGCAAGTCGCCTCCTTTAAACTCACCGGGAAACGGGTTTTCCGTATGGCCCCTATCCATCACCATTTTGAGAAAAAAGGCTGGCAAGAACCCACTATAGTTATCCGTTTCTGGATCATCGCAATCATCCTCGCGTTGATTGGACTTTCCACGTTGAAGTTGCGTTGATTACGGCAGAGACATTCCGCGGCCAAACGGTCGCTGTCTTCGGACTTGGGCGGACAGGTGTGTCTGCTGCGCTTTCGCTTGTCGCGGGCGGGGCGACGGTTCTGGCGTGGGACGACAATGAGGAGAGCCGTAAAGTTGCCCAAAAACAGGGCGTTCCGATTGCTAATCTGAAAAAGGCAGATTGGTCAGAGATTGACGAATTTGTGCTCTCACCCGGTGTGCCGCATATCCTACCCAAACCCCATTGGTCCGCGAAAGCGGCCACGGCTGCGGGCGTTCGTATTATTTGCGACATTGAGATTTTAGCGCGCGAAGTTGCGGCGAAGCCAGAGCGGGCAAGGCCCAAAATTATCGCGATCACAGGGACGAATGGGAAGTCTACGACGACCTCGCTCATCGGGCATATTCTAACAGCGTGCGGGAAAGATGCGCAAATTGGCGGCAATATTGGACGCGGTGTGCTGGATTTAGACCGCATGCACAAAGGCACTTATTATGTCATCGAGTTATCAAGCTATCAGCTGGAGCGTACTTATTCGTTGCGGGCAAATGCCGCGGTGTTCCTGAATTTATCGCCGGACCATCTGGACCGTCATGGCTCGCTAGAAAATTATGGCCTCGCCAAACAGGCGGTATTTGCCAATCAAACGAAAGACGATGCCGTGATCGTTGGGGTGGATGACGGGTATGGCAAGGCGCTTTGCACGACGTTGAAAGTCAAAAACGGGCGCAACATTATCCCTATCAGCGCGCGTCGCGCGGCGGGGCATGGTGTCAGTGTTTTGGGTGGGAAGCTGTTCTCGAATATGTCCAAGAAATCCGTTCAAATCTGCGACATGAAAGACGCTGCTGCCCTGGAAGGTCAGCATAATTGGCAGAATGCAGCGGCCGCTTTTGCAGCCGTTAGCAGCCTCGGCCTTGATCCAAAAGAAATCGGCGATGCGATTTTATCTTTCCCGGGACTGGCACACCGTATGGAGACAGTCGGAACCTTACGGAACGTGCGCTTTGTCAATGACAGCAAGGCAACCAATGCAGACGCCGCGCGTCAGGCTTTGGCGAGCTATAAGAATATTTACTGGATCGCGGGCGGCGTTCCAAAAGAGGGCGGTATCGACCCGCTCAAAGATCTGTTTGGACATGTGCGAGCGGCCTATCTCATCGGGGACGCGGCTAAAGATTTCGCCGCGACGTTAAAATCTACCAAAACGCCACATGAGAATAAGAAGACGCTGGAAATGGCTTTGCTCTGCGCAACCAAAGATGCGTTGGAATCCGGCGTCGAAAACCCAATTGTTTTACTGTCGCCAGCCTGCGCCAGCTTTGATCAATTCAAGAATTTCGAAATCCGAGGTGATGCGTTCCGCGCGCAGGCTCAAAAGCTTATGGGTATTGATGCCCCGGCGACTGCCCGCCCGACGAAAGAGGATGAGGCGGCATGATTGGCGCGCTTCCCAGGCTCATCACCTCGCGCTCTCGCCGCACCCTCATCGGCGAATGGTGGCGGAGCGTCGACCAAGTTACATTGTCGATTCTCGTCTGTTTACTGGGGGCAGGCTTGATCCTATCCATGGCGTCCAGCCCAGCAGCAGCGGCGCGTCTCGGTTACGATAACGCGTTTTACTTCCTTTATAAGCACATGATTTTTGTCGGCATGGGTGTCTTCGGAATGTTTGTTGTGTCCCTGTTTGATGCTGTAAATGCACGCCGAATTGCGGTTGTCACCCTGATTGGCTCTGTTCTGATTATGTTGGCGTTGCCGTTTATTGGATATGAAGTCAAAGGCGCAACGCGTTGGGTTCGGATAGGGCCGCTGGGTTTACAGCCGTCCGAATTTGCCAAGCCCGCCTTCATTGTGTTTGCAGCTTGGATGTTCTCGATCCGTCACCGCGACCCCAATGTGCCTGCTGTTGCGATTGTTTTCGTCGCCTATGCCGCCTTGGTTGGGTTGTTGATATCACAGCCGGATTTCGGACAGTCTTTTTTGCTGACTTTAGGTTTTGCAGCGGTGTTTTTCTTTGCCGGACTGTCACTCGGCTGGCTGTTAATTATGCTGGGAATTTCAGTGGTGGGCGTTGTGGCCGCCTATTTCACATTGCCCCATGTTCGCGCACGGATTAGCGCATTTCGATCGCCCAATACGGCCGATAGCTACCAAACAGATAAAGCGATGGAGGCCATTTCATCGGGCGGGTTCTTCGGACGCGGCCCGGGTGAGGGTAGCGTGAAATATTCACTGCCGGACGGAAATACAGATTTCATTTTCGCGGTCACGGTCGAGGAGTTTGGGTTTCTAATCTCGACAATTCTAATTTTGTTGCTCGCAGGTTTTGTTGTGCAAACCTTCCGAAACGCATTACGGCTCAACGACTATTTCTGTCAGCTCGCCGTGGCAGGTCTCGCGACTTTGGTCGGCATGCAGACGATCATCAACCTCTTCGTCAACCTAAACATGGCACCCAGCAAAGGCATGACCCTGCCGTTTATTTCTAATGGCGGCTCATCCATGCTCGCGCTCTGCTTTACGGCGGGCCTGATCCTCGCCTTCACGCGCCGCCGTCCCGGAGCCTATGAATATGGGCGTTGACGACGATAGGTTTATCTTTGTCTTTCATGGTGCGGAGGCGAAGTTTGCGTCTGGTGTGTATGATAGTTTTGAAGATGCGAAGCGAAGTATAGCAGCTCACAAAATGTCTGGCCTGCTAACACGTTATTCCCTGAATGAGACAGCTTACGATTATGCCGTCAGGAATGACTTCTTCCAACCTAAGCCCACACAGTCAGAGAGTTTTGTTCAGAAGTTCACTTCTGCCTCGCAAGAACATTATCACTTCCAGAATGGTGAAGTTGAGTCATGAGCATGAAATATAGAGTCCTCCTCGCTGCGGGCGGGACGGGCGGTCACATGTTTCCCGCGCAGTCCTTGGCAGAAATTCTGAAAGCCGAAGGTTGGGACGTCGCGCTGATGACAGATGCGCGCGGTCAAAAGCATAGCGGACGCATTCCAGCTAACCCCATCATTGAAGTGCAAGCGGCCTCGATTTCGCCGCGTAAACCCTTTCAGGCTCTGAAAGGCGTGTTGAAGTTGATGAGAGGCGTTCGTCAGGCCAAAGCGTTTATCCGTGATTGGACCCCCCACATTGTCGTTGGGTTTGGCGGTTACCCCGCGTTCCCCGCGATGCGCGCGGCGCAATCGCTGGGCTTGCCAACTATCCTGCATGAGCAGAACGCCGTGCTGGGCCGGGTGAACCGAGTCTTTGCCGCCAAGGCGACCCATGTCGTTTCGGGTTTTGACGTGCTGGAGAAGGTGAGTTCAAAAGCCAATGTCCAAAACCTCGGCAATCCAATGCGCATGCAAATTACAGACGCCGTGCCGGAAAGCTATGATCCGCCAACAGACAAGATTAATCTTCTCTGTGTCGGCGGCAGTCTCGGTGCGCGTATCTTGTCGCAAACCATCCCAAAAGCGGTTGCGATTTTACCCGAAGACCTTCGGGCTCGCCTAAATATCGTCCAGCAAACGACCGAGGGCGAAGTTGCCATAGCCCGCGCCGCTTATGCGGAGATGGACGTCGAGGCTGTCTGCGAAACCTTTTTCTCGAATATCGAATTCCATCTCGCCAAAGCGCATTACATTATCGCGCGGGCAGGGGCCTCATC
>CAZSKH010000149.1:0-6444 GCA_964607395.1 uncultured Algimonas sp. | reverse complement strand
GCTCATTGGACTGAAGATCAATGATCCCGCCCTCCAAGAACTTCGCTTTCACGCGCGCACGAGACAATTTTCCTGAACTCGTGATAATCATTGTGGATTTGGGCACCAACATGAGGCGCACAGGCACACCGACTTCGAGGCGGATAGCTGCGGTCACAGCCGTGTAAATTTCTTCAAGAAGTTTCGGATCACGCGTGCGGCATTCCAGAAGGAGCATGATGTCTTTTTCGTCGCCAGCCCCGCCAATGGCAAAGGCACAGGCCCGGCCGCAGCGATGCGGCGCGGCCGCCTGCGCGGCCCACTCAATGTCTTGCGGCCAAATATTGCGCCCGTGCCACAAAATCAGGTCTTTGAACCGTCCGGTGACAACCAATTGGTCTTTCAACCAATATCCGGCATCGCCCGTATCAAGCCAACCATCTTTGAAGAATGAGGCCTCGGTCGCTTGGGTATTGCGGAAATATCCCGGAGACACAGACGGCCCGCGCAAACATACCCGTCCAACCTGCTTTTCGCCCAGAACCACATTGTCGAAATCACGAATTTCAATTTCATGGTCAGGCAAAACCGTCCCGCAGGCCACGAAGGTCCGGCGATCTTCTTCGCGGGTCAGATCAGAGGCTTCTATGGCTTCGGATGTGCGGGTGTAACGCGCCATATCTATCGTATGTTTCAGAAGGCCTTGGCCGAGCGGGGCAAATGTTGCTGCCAGTGTCGTTTCTGCGAGGCCATAAGACGGTGTAAATGTGCCTTTTCCAAATCCCATATCCGCAAACAGGTTTTCAAAATCTGTCAGAGGTTCAGGGCGAACCATATCGCCGCCGATACCGGCGACACGCCAGCTGGACAGGTCAAGCTCGCGGTCATTGCGCCAGCGCCTTACGCAAAGCTCATATCCGAAGGTCGGAGAGTAAGAGAGCGTGCCTTTATGATCAGAAATTAATTGCAGCCATGTAATCGGACGGCGTGTGAAATCTTGCGGGTCGATGAAATCGACGGTTAACTGGGACACAACAGGCGCCAACATGCAGCCGATCAAACCCATGTCGTGGTAGAGCGGCAACCAGCTGGTCACGCGGTCGGTTTCGTTAATTTTCATACCGTGTTTGGTAATACCAAAACAATTCGCGCAGACGGAAGATTGGGTCCCGATGATACCTTTCGGCGAGGAGGACGACCCGGAAGAATATTGAATATAGCACAGATCATCTTTTCCGTAGGGACGCAGTTTATCTCCCATGGGTAAGTCGTTCAGGCTTTCAAATGTCATCACCGGAATAGCTTGATCATTCAGCGCGGAGCGCATGATTGGCTCCATGGACTCCGGACAGAACAGTGCATGAAAATCGCCTGTGTCGGCCATGCGTTGGAGTTGACGCTCGTAAGAAGATCGCCCGCCGAGGGTCACAGGCAGGGGAACAGGGGCCGCGACCAAGCCCGCATATTGGCAAGCGAAGAACATGACGGCAAATTCAGGCGTCGAAACCGCCGCAATACCGATGCGCGCATCTTTTTCCGCGAAAAGCACTAAACGCTTCGCCATATCCTTGGCTTGAGATTGCAAGTCGGCGTAAGACAACTTTGACTTTAGTCGTGCTTTTCCGTCGAAATAATTGAAACCCGTCTCTCCCGTTGCCGCATAATCCAGCGCGTCGCAAAGCGTGTCGAAATCACCATGCCGAAGCGGGATTCCGCGAGATGTAGGGAGGGGATTTATTTCAATCTCAACGTCCGATGTGGGCATTATCAACTCATTTATTCCGCCGTTATCACGGCTTTCAAAAAACTCGGGCTCAATAAGCTATTAACCATAGATGTAAAGACGACCCTAACAGCCATCCAAATCTGCGCGCTTCATATCATAACGGCTCTCACAAGGGTTTCACGCGCTGTTACGATTTGTGACAGTTTTGTTGCAGTTTATGACGGTGATGTCGAGTATTTCGTCCTTACGAGGTGGAAGGTGCAAGACATCAAAGAGACAAGCTAACGCTTATCTTGGAGACGCTTTTGCCTTGGTGGGCGATACTGGGATTGAACCAGTGACCCCTGCCGTGTGAAGGCAGTGCTCTCCCGCTGAGCTAATCGCCCGTCAAAAGCCGACGAGCGCGCCTGATAGACCCTCGCACAGGACTGTCAACCCGTCAGCGCAACTGCAAAAAATGTCCAATTAAGCGGACAAACCCAGTCTCTCGCGGGCCAAATTATCCGCTATAACATTTGTCGGTAGGTTTTTCTCAGACGCCACTGCAAAGATATTTTCTAGCGTCTTTTCAAGGTCTTCTAGCTTTGTTTCAACCCATTTGGGATCATAGGTTCCGCTGACCTCTGCGGCGACATTGATGATTCCGCCTGCGTTCACAACATAATCCGGCGCGTAGAGAATACCCCGAGCGCGGCAGGCCTCTCCCATCTCTGGCGATGCCAATTGATTATTTGCTGCGCCCGCAATCACCTTGGCTTGAATATTCGGCAGGGTGGCCGCAGAGATTGCGCCGCCCAAAGCGCAAGGCGCAAAGACATCCGCATTCACGGCATGAATAGCGTCTGGCTTTACAACCTTAGCCCCTAATTCTGTTCTCGCACTCTCCAACACGGCCTTGTTGATGTCTGTCACAATCAAGTGAACTCCCGCCCCATGCAGGTGTTCACACAAGCCATATCCGACATGGCCTAATCCCTGAACCGCAACCCTAAGACCTTTTAGCGACTCACGTCCCATCGCATATTTAACGGCCACCTGAATGCTTCGGAATACGCCCTCCGCTGTGACGGGCGATGGATCACCAGAGGCTGCGGGGCCATCATCCAGACCTGCCACGAAGTCCGTTTGCGTCTTTATAATCCGCATATCATCGGGCGACACACCGACATCTTCCGCTGTGATATATGTCCCGCCGATGGTTTCTACCGAGCGGCCATAGGCCTCGAATAGGGCCTTTCTGTCAAAATCGGTCTCTGGGCGCAGGACAACACCCTTCCCGCCACCCAAGGACAGGCCCGCCATCGCGTTCTTGTAACTCATGGCTTTCGACAAACGCAGAGCATCCGTCACAGCGTCTTTCGGATCGGCATAAGACCAAAGCCGGGTCCCGCCTGCTGCTGGACCACGCACCGTATTGTGGACTGCAATCACCGCCCTTAAGCCGCTCTTGGCATCACTGAAGAGATGAACGCCTTCATGGTCGTCAAAATCAGGATGATCAAACATATCAGGCCTTTAAACTCGTGAGACCGGCGCTTGCGGCTTTTAATATGGCCAAAGCTAATGCGCCGCCCGTGCCATCACCGATGTTGATCTCAAGATCGACGACAGGCGAAAGCCCCAATCGCGACAGCAAAGCATCATGTGCAGGTTCTCCTGACAGATGAGAGGCCAAGCAATGATCAACAGAGGCCGGGTCGATTGCATGCAATATAGCAGCCGCCGTGCAGCTCACATATCCGTCCAATAAAATTGGAATACGTTGATGTCTGGCCGCGAGTATCGCTCCGACCAAGCCTGCAATCTCCCGACCCCCAAAAATCCGCAAGACTTCGAGCGGATCTGAGGTCTGCGCATTATGCCTGGATAATCCGGCCTGGACCGCCTCTATTCGAGCCGCAGCGCCAACCCCGCCCGCCCAATAATTGGCCGCCCCGCCATAAAGAGAGATATTCATAGCCGCCGCAGCCGTGGCAGCGCCCAACCCGGCTGCGCCCAAAACAATGATATCCGCCCCTTCGGCAACAACTTCCATGCCAAAGGCTATGGCAGCCGCGCAATCGCGCTCGGATAGGCTGTCGCTTTTCGTGAAATCGGCGCTGGGGTAATCGAGACCAAATTCATAGACCTTATAAGCCGAACCCAGCTCTCCGGCGATTCCGCGCACCGCCGCCTGCCCCTCAGTTAAGCTCGCGACACGCGCCTTTGAGGCTTCAATGATGTCGTCAAACCCAAGATGTGCCGCAACGCCATGGGTTCCGGCGAATACGGCGATAAGTGGCCGCATCAAACGCGGCAAAGGCGCATCTTGCCATGTTGAAATCAGAGACAGCGGAGTGTCCAACCGGCCAAGAGGCCGCAAACCCCGGCCCAAAATATCAGCATTCTCGGGAACCTCTGAAAGGCTCAAATCCTCCAATTTCGGCATCGAGCTGATGAGGGCTCGAATGTCGTCAAAAGGCTGGTCTGTTATTTGCGCATCAGTCATGTGGTTGCCTCAACCGGGTCGAATCAAAAAATTAACCCTGTTTACAAGTCGGGGTCTAAAGGGTTCCAACGTTAAATTCTTTTCAAATTCTGTCCTGTAGAGGAATTTTATGTTGGTCAAGCTTCTCACAAACACTGTTCTTATCGTTGGCGTCGCCATTGGCGGTGTCCTTTACTTGGAACATAAACAAGATGCGAAAGACGCTGCGCAAGTTGAGGCGCAAATTCAATCGCTTCAAACCCCCGAAACTGTGCGTAGAACCAAGGCAAAAGCGACCCGATCCGCTTCGGTTGTCTCCATTCCAAAAGATACACGTTCCGGTCAATACCACTACAAAGGCCGTGTGAATTCGGGCTATGTCGATTTCCTAGTCGATACCGGCGCGTCCGCCATCGCCTTAACGCCAGCTGATGCCCGTAAAGCGGGGCTGCGGGCTGCGGAGCTAGAATATAATGTCCCCATCAGCACCGCAGGCGGGCGAAATTATGCGGCGCGCGTGACATTGGACCAAGTCGCGCTTGGCGGTATCATGTTACGAGATGTCGAAGCGCTCGTGGTGAAAGAAGGCTTGGAAGTCTCGCTTTTGGGCATGACGTGGCTGGGTCAGTTGCAAGAAGTCAAAGCGACACCAAACGCTCTGCTGCTGCGCTATTAGAACAACCCGGTTTTTCTAGCCATATTCAGCGCGACAAGTGCGAGGCAAATCCCGAAAATTCTGCGCAACAGCACGGCATCTAACTTATGCGCCAGTTTGGCGCCCAGCGGTACCATTGGCCACGCCGCGAGAGCGATTAGCGCAAAGCCCAGCCCGTTGACATAGCCTAGGGACCCAAAAGGCCGCCCTGCAATCCCCCATCCGCTAAAGATAAAACCGAGCGTCGCGGGCACCGCAATGAATAAGCCAAAGGCCGCTGCTGTGCCGATGGCGCGATGTATCGACACCCCGCATAGCGACAGTAACGGCACAGAAAGCGAACCGCCGCCGATTCCCATCAATGAGGACAATATCCCCACGCCGCCTCCGGCTAACATGGGCGCTGGCCCGCGCGGGACGCTGCCACGCAGCACAAAACTGGGTTTACCGAAGATAAATTGAAGGGCAACGAATATGGCAATGACCGCGAACAACCGGGTCAGCGCATCACTGGACAAACGCGGCGCAATCCAAATCGCAGCGGCAAAGGCCCCTACCCCAATCCAGAGGCCATAGCTCTGCCACCATTTTGATCTTGGCCAGACCAGCGACATATCGACAGCGTCTTTGGCGTGATGCGCGCGGGTGGACCGAAATGCGTTTAAGATAATCACGGCAGCACTCGTCGCGACAGCGCAATGCATCACGATGTCATCAGGCACGCCGAGTTCGGAGAAGGCATAAAAAAGCGCAGGCACCATAACCGCACCGCCGCCAATTCCGAATAATCCCGCCGTCAATCCCGCAAGCCCGCCCACCGCCAAAAGCGCGAGTACCAGCGGCCAGTTCTGGAGGATTTGATCGATCAAGCGGCGCGCCGCAGGGCTTGCATTGCGGCCAATCCATCACTTAGAACCGTAGAAGGCAGGTCTTTTCGGCCTAAGCCTTCAGAGAGCGTTCGTCGCCACAACCGCGCACCGGGCTCGCCCGCAAATAATCCCATCACGTGACGGATGAGCGCTTTGGTCGAACGGTCTGTTTCTTCACGGCTTTTTGCATATCCGATAAGACGCTCTGCGATTTCTAACCGTGACGGCACGAATGCCTCCCTGCCGAACCACTGGCTATCTACCTCGGTCAATATCCACGGCGTATTATACGCGGCGCGGCCAAACATTGCGCCGTCCAAATTATCGCCCATGACTTCAGCGGCATGAGAGACATCCGTAACCTGCCCATTCACATTGATTTCCAGCTCAGGATATTTCGCCTTCATCGCGTGGACGAGATCATAATCAATCGGCGGAATGGTCCGATTATCTTTCGGGGACAGACCTTTGAGCCAAGCTTTGCGGGCATGAATGATGAACGTTTTACAGCCAGCTGCTGAAACCGTATCGATAAATTCTGGAAGTGTGTCGTCAAGATTTTGATCATCAATGCCGAGGCGGCATTTCACCGTCACCTCAGCGTCCGTCGCGCCGCTCATCGCCGTGAAACACTGCGCAACCAAATCCGGCTCCGCCATGAGGCACGCGCCAAAACGCCCCGCTTGCACGCGGTCAGATGGACAGCCAACATTGAGATTGACCTCGTCATAGCCATAACTTGCGCCGA
>CAZSKH010000148.1:0-6452 GCA_964607395.1 uncultured Algimonas sp. | reverse complement strand
TGTGCGAAATGCTGGGGGTGGATGAAGCGGACCGCCCAAAGATTATTTATTGGATGCATTATCTAGAGCTGGCGGAACAATTCGTGGCAAACCCTTTGCGGATGCTGTTGAGATATCCCTTATTCCCCCGCCGCTTCGGCAAAGCCATTAAAGAAATGTTTGAATATGGCGAAGCGGTCATGGCGGATCGCCGCGCCAATCCCCGTGAAGATTTACTCACCGTCATTGCGCAATCGCAATTGGGCGGCGAAGACCTCCCGCAAGAGTTTCTGGACGGGTCTTGGCTGCTGATTATTTTTGCCGGCAATGACACCTCCCGAAATTCTCTATCGGGCACTATTCGCTTGCTGACAGAGTTTCAGGACCAGCGCCAAATGGTGATTGATGATCCCGCCCTGATTCCAAAGATGACCCAAGAAGCGCTGCGCCTTGTCAGCCCTGTCCAATATATGCGCCGCACCGCGACTGAAGACACCGAGCTGGGCGGGCAAAAAATTGCTAAGGATGAGAAAGTCGTCATGTGGTATGGGGCCGGAAATCGCGACCCGCGCGTTTTTCCAGACCCTGATAGGTTCGACATGATGCGGCCCAATGTCGACAAACATTTAGCCTTTGGTCACGGCGTTCATAAATGTTTAGGCAGCCGCATCGCGCAAATGCAATTGCGATTGTCGTTCGAGAAAATTCTCGAACGTTTTCCCAATATTCACTGGACCGGAAAACAGAAAATCTCGCCGAATATTCTTGTCCACGCGATCTCCAGCTTGAGCGTTAATTTATACGGACCGAACGGGAAACGCCCAACGCAGGTTCAAGTTAAATCATTCGATTGACGTCTCGCCCGTTCATCTTGGGGTAATGTGCGCACCCCTATGAGGATATTATGCAAAGACTTCTTATAAGAGCCGCTCGTATCTTGGGGCCCATTCTTCTCACAAAATTCCTGCGGGATAGAAAGCAGAAGAAGCGGGCCTTGGCAGAGCAAGAGCGTCAGCAACATCATATCGACGCACAGATTGATGAAACGCCAACGCCATAGCTTGACCGGAGTTTAGCGCTCGCCGTTTTTTACCAAACAGGCGGCGATCATCGCCTCTAATTCGCGTTGAACCAGCGCTCCATCATTCGCCAATACTTCTTGCAGGGTCGGCGCGCCGTTTGGCGTTTTGGTCGAAACGGCACGGCACCGCGTTAGAGATTTGCCAGCGCCAATATCCGCATCCAGCACAATTTGGTATCGCGACCAATTTTTAGGAAAATACCTCAGCCCCCAACGGCGCAGGTTTACCTGTTCATCGGGTGCGCCTTTTTTCAACGCGATTTCAGGGTTCTTAACCACGCCTGCGTTTAACAGCTTTTCAGCCGCCTCACGTCGGTCGCCGCTTCCCATAAATCCCTGCTCACCTCTGAGCGACGTTTCGTATAGGAAATCTGGCGGGAGGGAACTCGCGCAGGCAGAGACAATAAATGCTGCGACAAGGATGAACGCTCTATTCAAGTCGCTGTCCATAGATATCAAGCTGGACCACATCGCCTTTGCCAGCGGCTTTTGCGAACGCGGTAACCGGGCCGAGCTGCGTCGCCTTATCACCGACGATGACATAGATCATCTCGTCCTCTTGGAGGTATTCCGCGGCAATGCGTTTAAACTCCGCTTCGGTCATATCGACCAGCTCGGCTTGCTCCTCTTCGACATAGCGGGTTGATAAGCCGTAGCGGCTGATGTTGCGCAATGTGCCAAGTTTCGCACCCAGGCTTTCAAAAGCACGTGTATTTTCTTTGATGAGCTTTTGCTGTGTTGTCTCGACGGCGGCCTGGTCAAATTCAGGGCCATAGGCGCGGATCATTTCGCGGATGGTCTCTAAGGACGCCTTGGTCGCATTGGCCCGAACGCTGGTTCCGATGGTGAAAGGGCGCGCAACTGTGCCGTTGGGGACAGAGGAATAAGCGCCATATGTATAGCCTTTTTCAATCCGCAAAACTTGCGCCAAGTCGCCGGAAATCCCGCCACCTAATTTCTCATTGGTGAAACGAATTTTGTTGAAATCCGCATCGCCCGTCGCGGCCGTCAGTTTCCCAATCCGCAACACAGATTGCTTCGATCCCGGCACGTCTATGAAGAAGACGCTTTCAGCCCTGGGCTTTTTGGAAGCTTCAAACGCCGGTGACGCATGTCTAATTTCTGTTATCGGGAGAGCCTTCGCTAAATCTTCCAGCCCCTTCACCGCTCGGGTTTGGTCAATGTCACCGACAATATGCACCCGCGCCCGCACGGCACTCAAATCTGCATGCGCGGCCTTTAAATCCTCTAGGCCCAAACCAGATACGGTTTGTACATTTCCGCCCGTCGGACGGCCATAAGGATAATCGATGCCATAAAGTAGCTGATTAAATGCGCCCGCCGCAATGACGTTCGGATTGGCTTCGCGGCCCTTAATCCGCGTTAAAGCGGCCGATTTCACACGGTCGAAATCTTCAGTTTCCCAACGCGGATCAATCAAAACGTCTTCCACGAGTGCGAGCGTTTTTTCGAAATTTCTCGCAAGTGTCGTTGCTGAAATCGTGAGTTCCTGCGCATTAGCAGAGACATTAATTCCGGATCCCAACAACCCGACCTCCTGTTCAAATTCCGCTGCGGTTTTTGTGGCTGTGCCTTCATTCATTAAATCGGCCAACAGCGATAGACGTCCGTTTTTATCGGCGCCGACGGTCCACCACCGACTCGGTATCGTTATATCAAACTGCACAAGAGGGATTTCGTTGGTTTCTATGCCGTAAACGCTGAGCTTATCGTCAAGGCTACGCGTCCAAATCTCCGGCATTTTTAGCAATGGCAATTCGCCAAAAGGCGGCTCTGACCGATCGTGCTTTGTGGGGGTTTTCTCAAACTCTGCGATCTCGCCCGCGCTGACCTCCTCGGACGCGACATCAGCTTTGACTTCCTCGATCCAAACGGTGGCACGCTCTGCACCGGAGACGGCGAGCTCTGCTTGGCCCTTGGGTACAAAACTCGTCATCACATAGGGTTTGTCTTTGATATATTTATCAAAGGCTGCGGTCACTTGATCGGCGGTGACAGCACGCACTTTCTCGGCAGATTTTGCGGAATAGGCCGGGTCACCCGAAAATTCATTATTCGTAGCAAGATCACGCGATTTTCCCAAAACCGTCGAGAGTTGATTATAGAGAATAGTTTCCTGCTCGGCTTTAATACGTTGCAGATCCGTTGCATCAACGCCGTCTGTTTCAAACTTAGCCATGGCAGCATCTACAGCAGTTTTTACATCATCCAGATCGACTCCCGGCTTAGCCCGCACACGGATCGTAAACTCGCCTGCGATTTGATTCGCGCGGTGGAAGGCGGAGACATTGGGCGCCAGTTTAGCCGTGTCCACGACCTCAACGTAAAGTGCGGAATTCCGGCTACCGCCCAAAATACGCGCAAGCATATCCAGCGCATATTCGTCAGCATGCATCCCCTCCACCGTCGGGAACGTCAGGCGCAGCTCGGGGAGCTTTGCGAAATTATCTTCAAACCAGAGATTTTTCGTCGCCTCTAATGTCACGGGCTGCGGCTTGGGTTTTTCGACCTCTCGCCCGCGCGGGATTTCGCCGAACCAGAGCTCTACCTTGCGCTTGGTTTCCGCAATATTGATATCGCCCACAATAGAGAGCGTGACATTATTCGGCCCATACCAATCCGCGTGAAATTCCCGCAAATCCTCAAGTGTCGCAGCTTGCAAGTCCGGCAAAGACCCAATCACCGTCCAGCTATAAGGGTGACCTTCCGGATAGAGCGCGGCGCGGATGATCTCGCCCGTATAACCATAGGCACGGTTATCAACGCGCTGGCGTTTCTCATTCTTCACGACTTGTTTTTCGCGCTCCAGCGCTGCGGTCGTGACCGTATTGATCATATAGCCGAGGCGGTCACTATCGATCCAGAGGATCTTATCAAAGGCGTCTTTGGGCACGACTTCGTAATAAATGGTTCCATCCGACCAAGTGCCGCCATTGCGCTGCCCGCCCCAATCCGGAATGGCTTTGCGGTTCCATCCGCGCGGCACATTCTCGCTGTCGTTAAAGGCCATATGTTCGAAGAAATGCGCGAACCCCGTCCGGCCGGGCTTCTCGCGATTTGACCCGGCATGTATAACGGTGGTGACAGCGACAATCGGGTCGGAGCGGTCAACCTGCAAGATTACATCGAGCCCGTTATCCAACGTGAATTTTTCATAGTCGATGGAGAGGGCAGAAGGCGCCTCCGGGTCCGCGCCACCCCCGGCGGCCGTCGATAGGTTTACGTAGCCGCACGCACTCAAGGCCAATGCCAAAACCCCACCAAACACAACCGAACGAAAAGTCATGGTAAACTCCCTCTTTGAAACGAACCGTAACGGAGCCTTCGAGGAAATCAATCTGACATATTTCATCCAAAAACCGTTTTTTTCATCGCCTAAAGGCTTTGGTCACATCCGCAGTCTATGACCCGGACCCCTAACGACGACCGCGCCGACGCCTATTCCTTACGCATTTCCGCCGCCTCCGCCCAATCCGATATGTCTTACGGTACGCAAGAAACGAATGGCGATGAGGGCCTTTATGCGGATTACCGCTCCAGCTTTTCCAAGGGCTTGCCGCATAACGCCCTCGGCGAAGTCGACCCTTCCGCCTATGACGGATTGCTCGGCGCATTGGAAACGGGCCAAACGCAAGATTTCGAAAATATTCCTCTGGGCGGCACGCGCAAGCTCGCCAATCCGCAAGGGGCCTATCGGTTTGAGCTGGTCGGACTGGACTCGCACAAAACCTTCATGCGCCCCGCTCCCGCTTTTGAGAGTGCGGAAACAGCCGCCGAAATGGGCGAGCTTTATTGGAAAGCCCTGTGCCGTGACGTGCCCTTCACAGAGTTTGGGTCAAATAGTTTGGTGCAAGCCGCCATTGCGGATTTGAATAAATTTTCTGAAACCGTAGGCCCAAAATCCGCCGGCAAAATCACGACCGATACAATTTTCCGCGGCGAGACCGTGGGCGATTTAGCGGGGCCTTATATTTCGCAGCTCCTGCTGAAAGATATCCCCTATGGGAATAATACCATCGAGCAAAAATATGACACGGCCGCGGCCGGCGATGATTTCATGACGGATACCGCGTCTTGGCTCGCCGTTCAAAATGGCAGCCAGCCTGCACCGCTAACGAAAGGGTCAGCCCGCTATATTAGCGATGCCCGTGCCCTGTCCGAATTTGTCCATGTCGATTATTCTTATCAAGCCTATTTGAGCGCGGCGCTGATCTTGCTCTCCATCCCGAATAGTTTTGATTTCGCCAATCCGTATAATAATCTCACAGTCCAAGGCGGCTTTACGGCGCTGGGCGGGCCGGATGTGCTCGATATGGTGGCCAAAGCGGGCAATCTCTCCCTCTCGGGCGCGTGGTATCAAAAATGGCTCGTCCATCGCCGCCTGCGCCCGGAAGTTTACGGCGGGCGGTTGCACTATCAAATCACGGGCGCAAAAGATTATGGCCTGCCGGCAGAGCTCGTGAATTCCGATGCGCTCGCGCAGACCCACGCCAATCGCGGGTCTTACCTCTTGCCCATGGCCTATCCAGAAGGATCCCCAACGCATCCGTCATATCCGGCAGGACATGCCACGATTGCCGGCGCTTGCACGACCATATTAAAAGCCTTCTTTGAGGAAAGCCTTGTGATGCCCAATCCCGTCGAAGCCAATGCGAGCGGGTCCGCCCTGCAATCCTATAGCGGTAGCCTCACCATCGGCGATGAACTCAATAAACTCGCCAGCAACATCGCCTTAGGCCGCGATTGGGCCGGCGTGCACTACCGCTCTGACGGCGTTGACGGCCTCCTCGTCGGAGAACAACAAGCCATTGGCCTGCTACAAGATTACAGCCGAACCTACCGCGAACAATTCAGCGGCATGACATTCACGAAATTCGACGGGACAGTCGTGACGATTAACGAAGGGGCTGTGGTTTAGGGGGCGCTTCCTTGCCCGCCGCAAGGCAAATTAAAACAGGAAAATAAACAGAACTCCATTGTCCCATCGCGCGGAGGTTGTTAGCGCGGTAGGCGGAGGACTTATGCGCTTAAGCTGGAATGAAATTAAGGTTCGTGCCCAAGCCTTTTCCAATGATTGGAAAGACGCCCATTATGAAAAAGGCGAAACGCAATCCTTCTATAATGACTTCTTTGATGTCTTTGGCCTGAAACGCCGCCAAGTCGGGCGTTACGAAGAAGCCGTCAAAGACCTAAAAGGCAATTCCCAATTTATCGACCTATTCTGGCCGGGCATGTTGATAGTCGAACAAAAAAGCGCGGGCCGCGACCTCACCAAGGCCGAAACCCAAGCCTTTCGCTATTTTGATATTCTCAAAGAAAGCCAGCAGCCGCGCTACATCATGGTCTGCGATTTCCAAAATTTTCAACTTCG
>CAZSKH010000147.1:5930-6487 GCA_964607395.1 uncultured Algimonas sp. | reverse complement strand
ATGGAACGCCTGGTCGCCGAAGCAGAGTAGGGGCTTAGCTGCCTTTATGTGTCATAGTGACACCCGTATATGTAAGGTTCGTTAAGGACAGAGTCCAGATATCTCTCTTCTCCAAAATAACATCAAACGGGCGTTTGTTAGGTTTAGGAGAGTTTATAATGTTTAGGGAGTCGCGATCCCCCATAGCAGCGCGGTTTTACACGGGTGTTGGAACCCGTTTTCAGGATGATCCGTACCTGACAACAGGATGAGGGGTACCAAACTGCGGGAGATGAGGCACCTCGATACGGGAGATAGGGCACCCATTTACGGGGTCACTAGGAGTTTGTTTTTTAGACGCTAAATAATATCATATTTACAGAGACTTAGGGCACAAGGGTGAAAGAGGGGGTCATCTAAAGTACCTGTTTACAGGATACTGGCCTCAGGTCCCTTGCGATTCGCGAATCATCCCGCAGATGGGTGCCTAAAGATCTGCTAAGCGGCGATCCGATTCGGCGATAAGGCTGTAAGCTGAGGCGTTTTCCCCCGTTTCGGTGAAGTTCACAGTCGATTGT
>CAZSKH010000147.1:3079-5920 GCA_964607395.1 uncultured Algimonas sp. | reverse complement strand
ATACAGAATGATGAACTAAAAGGACCCAAATACAGGATACATTCGGAATATCCCGTACAAAGTACCCGTTTGCAGGACCATCAGAGAAGGAAATACACTCAAAGCACCCGATTACAGGATATGGAACCCGCCAAGGGCTTGACGACGGGTGCCTTTGGGTCAGAACAACACAAAAGGCATCCGGGACGCAAGGGATTCGGGGTGCCTATGGAGACCGGTCACATGTCTGACCTAAATACCAATTCGGCCGCGAAGCCTGCTAAAAAGTCAGCTCCCAAGCGCCGCAAGAAAAAATCTCCAGCTTCAATCCGTGTTGTGACAAAATCTCAGTCACTGACCAACCGTCCGCTGAAAAAACATGTCGCCGCCATTCATACGGATGGTCACCTGTCTTTATTACAACGTAAATTATCTAATGTGCTTCTGCTCAACGCCTATGACGCGCTGCTGACCCAGACCGAGCATGAGATTGATGAAAAAACGCTCTGTGTCATGTTGGGCTATGATTCTAATGACCGGAAACCGTTGAAACAATCATTGAAGGCTTTGGCCTCCGTCCATGCGGAGTGGAATATTCTTGGCGATAATCAAGAAGAGGTCGAGTGGGGGGTTTCAAGCCTGCTATCTCACGCAATTCTGTCGCGAGGAAAGTGCCGCTATGGCTATTCTCCGGCTCTCGCGGAAAAACTCTATAACCCTGACATTTACGCCAGCATTAACATGGCGATCCAGCGCAAGTTCCGGTCCAAACATGCGCTGGCGCTTTATGAGAATTGCTACCGGTTCAAGACTGTCCGCTCAACGGGGTGGTGGGAGTTGAAAACCTTTCGTCGCCTCATGGGTGTTGATGACAGTGACTATTATCGTCAGTTCAAACATCTGAATGCCAAAGTCATCAAGCCGACGGTCAAAGAAATCAACGCGGTCTCAGATATTCAGATTACGCCCGAGTTCAAACGGTCTGGTCGCTCAATCACAGAAATCCGGTTCTTGATTGGCGCTAACCCGCAATTACCGCTGCTTGACATAGATGATGACATGGCCGTGAAAGGCACAACCGTTTATCAACGTCTTGTCGCAAGTGGGATTTCTCACAAGCTCGCGGAAAGTTGGATTGCGCAACACGGCGAAGACTATTGCGCCGCAAAGCTCGATCTCGTTGATGCGCAAAAAGCGTCGGGAACGCCGATAACGTCAATCTCCGGCTATTTGGCCGCCGCGATCAAAGCCGATTACCAGAGCGGGAGCGCGAAACCCGGCTCGGAAGATACAGCTCTCCGCAATGCGCAGGCCGAGGCGCGCCGCGAGAAAGCGGAGCGCGAGCAATCGGCTCGCCGCAAAGATAATGAGACGCGCGAAGCCGAGAAACGCATTCTTGTCGCGCGGATAAAGGCCTCTCGCGCGTGGTTTGACGGTCATTCAGACACGGAACAGGCCCGCATATTGGAACGGTTTGAAGCGACGCTTGATAAACCCTTCCTGCGCGCAGACTTTAAACGCGCCAAGCTGGATGGGGCAGGGGTCGCGTCAAGATTCGCCGATTTTGTGGACCTTGAGTAGCCTCTGATCCTGCCTATGTCGGCCTGAATTGACTTTGTGCACAATTCGTGGGAAATATCCCACATGAGCCAAAACATTATCACACGTATAGAAGAATTTGCCGCAAGTTCGGGTCAATCCGAGACGACGATAGCGCGCAAAGTTTTCAATGACGGTAAAACACTGACACGCTTGCGAAATGGCGGTCAACTCACTCCCCGAACACAGGAAAAGGCTATGGCCGCATTAGACACGCTAGAGCGCGACGCCGCCGGACCGCTTGGTCAGCGACTTACCCATTTGGACCGCTTGGAAGCGGAAAGTATTCACATTATGCGCGAGGTTGTCGCGCAGTGCGAAAATCCCGTCATGCTTTACTCTGTGGGGAAAGACAGCTCGGTTATGCTCGAGCTCGCGATCAAAGCTTTTTATCCATCGCCACCACCCTTCCCTTTGCTACATGTCGACACGCGTTGGAAATTCAAGGAAATGTATGCGTTCCGCGACCGCCGCGCCAAAGAGGCCGGGATGGAGCTCATCACCCATATTAACCCCGACGCTATCGCGCAGGATGTGGGTCCGTTCTCTCATGGCTCGGCTGTTCATACCGACATCACGAAAACGCAGGGGCTGAAACAGGCCTTGGATGCAGGGAAATTTGACGCGGCTTTCGGCGGCGCGCGTAGAGATGAGGAAAAGTCCCGCGCGAAAGAGCGCATCTTCTCTTTCCGCAATGAACATCACCGTTGGGACGCCAAAAACCAACGTCCCGAACTCTGGGACATATATAATGCCCGTGTTCAAAAAGGCGAAAGCATGCGCGTCTTCCCAATCTCAAATTGGACAGAGCTCGATATCTGGCAATATATCTACCGCGAGAACATTCAAATTCCCGGACTCTACCTCTCTGCTGAGCGTCCCGTTGTCGAACGCGACGGCGGCCTGATCATGGTTGATGATGACCGCATGCCGTTAGAGCCCGGTGAAAAACCGATGATGAAATCTGTGCGGTTCCGGACATTGGGATGTTACCCACTCACGGGCGCCGTCGAGTCTGAGGCGACGACGCTTCAAGACGTCATTCAGGAAATTCTCCTTGCGACAGGATCGGAACGTCAGGGCAGGGTGATTGACTCTGATGCCGGGCAGTCAATGGAGAAGAAAAAAGAAGAGGGGTATTTCTAGGTCATGCACTCACTATTTATACCGATTTGTATCGATATGTGTGGGTCGTGGGCTAGAAGCGCCATCGCAGACGTGCGTCCGCACGGCAAGATGTCGCGACGCCGCCCCAAGGCTCAC
>CAZSKH010000147.1:0-2979 GCA_964607395.1 uncultured Algimonas sp. | reverse complement strand
GCTCACCAAGGCGCACGCATTGCTATCGCGCCGCGCCTAGCCACCAAACACCTCCAAGCCGTACAAACGGTATTAATAGCGAGTACATGACCTATGGCCCATCACGATCCCTTAATCGCTGAAGACATCAAAGCCTATTTGGATGCTCAAGAGAAAAAATCTTTCTTGCGTGTTTTTACATGTGGGTCCGTTGATGACGGAAAATCTACGCTCATCGGGCGGCTGCTCTATGATTCAAAGCTGATCTATGAAGATCAGATGGCGGCGATTGAACGCGATTCAAAAGCGTCTGGAACCCAAGGCGAGAAGCCTGACCTTGCACTTCTCGTTGACGGCCTCGCGGCGGAACGCGAGCAGGGGATTACCATTGATGTCGCTTACCGATTTTTCTCAACGGATAAGCGCAAGTTTATTATCGCCGATACACCCGGCCATGTTCAATATACACGGAACATGGCGACAGGTGCGTCGACAGCTGATGTCGCGATCCTTTTGATTGATGCGCGCTACGGCGTGATGGAGCAGACCCGTCGTCATGCGTTTATCGCGAGCCTTCTGGGTATTCCTCAGGTTGTCGTGGCTGTGAATAAAATGGATTTGGTCAAGTTTGACCAAGGCAAGTTCAATGAGATTGACGAAGCGTTCCGCGCCTTTGCGACGAACCTAAATTTCAATGATATCATGACTATTCCTGTGAGTGCTTTGGACGGCGACAATGTCACGACCAAATCTGACGCGGCGCCTTGGTATCGCGGGCCAAGCTTGCTCGAGTTTTTGGAAGTGGTCGAAGTTGACCGTCAAAGCTTAGAGGCGCCGTTCCGTTTGCCTGTGCAATGGGTGAACCGTCCCAACCTCGATTTCCGCGGGTTCTCTGGTACGATTGCTTCCGGCACTGTTTCCAAAGGCGATGAGATTATGGCGATGCCGTCCGGCAAACGGTCCAAGGTCAAAGACATTGTCCTCTATAAAGACAGCCTCGACCATGCCCGTCAGGACCAAGCGGTCACGATCACACTTGAAGATGAGATTGATATCTCTCGCGGCGATATAATCTGCAAAACGGATCAGCCAAATGAAGTCGCAGACCAGTTCCAAGCGCATTTGATCTGGATGGATGACACGCGTCTCTTTCCGGGGCGTCAATATATCATTCGCACGGCAAATATGTCGGCAGCCGGGTCGATTACGGCATTGAAACACCGGATTGATGTTGCGGATTTCTCAGAAGCTGCGGCAAAAACGCTAGAGCTGAACGAGATTGGGGTTGTGACTTTGTCACTGACCAAACCTATCCCATTTGACCCCTATATAAAGAACCGCACAACCGGCGCATTTGTTGTTGTTGACCGGATGACCAATCGCACCGTCGGTGCAGGGACGATTGATTTTGCATTGCGCCGTTCAAAGAACATCGTGCGTCAAGACTTTACCGTAGACCACACCGCCCGCGCAGAGCAAAAAGGCCAAAAGCCTGCGACGCTCTGGTTCACAGGTCTGTCAGGGTCTGGTAAATCTACGATTGCAAACCATGTTGATCAGCTTTTGTTCGAACGTGGTTGTCATACCTACACCTTGGACGGAGATAATATCCGTCACGGGTTGAACCGCGATTTAGGTTTTACCAAAGAAGATCGCGTTGAGAATATCCGCCGCATTGGTGAGGTCTCGCGCCTCATGAATAATGCCGGATTGATTACGATGTGTTCTTTCATCAGCCCCTATCGGGCCGAACGTCAAATGGTTCGCGATAAAGCGGACAAGGGCGCTTTCATTGAAATTTTCGTCGATACGCCATTGGCCGTTGCCGAGAAACGCGATGTCAAAGGTTTGTATAAACGCGCGCGCGCGGGTGAAATCAAAAACTTCACCGGTATCGATTCCGAATATCAGCCGCCAAAGAAACCTGAGATTCATATTGATACGGTCAAGACTACCGCAGAAGCCGCGGCCGAACAGATCGTTGCATATTTGGAGGCCAATGGCTTCCTGACACTCGACGTTTAGCCCGGCGCTAAGCGTGGCAGATTTCGACCTGTTTAACGGAGATGCCGATGGCATCTTCTCGCTGCTACAATTGCGGCAGGTCGAGCCGCGGCCAAACGCGGCGCGAGTTACAGGCGTGAAACGCGATACGCAACTATTCAAACGGATTGCCGATAAGGTCAGTCCGGGCGACCGGATCACGGCTTTGGATATTGGCATGGCCCGCAATGCGCCCGGCTTAAGCTCTGTCTTGGAGGCGGGCACAGAGGTGTTCTTTTGCGATCATCATGCCACAGGCGATATTCCTGAAAATGACAATTTAACCGTGTTGATGGATGCGTCTGCTGAAACCTGCACGGCCTATTTGATCGACCAGCATCTGGACGGCGCGAAGTCGGCTTGGGCCGTTTGCGGGGCTTATGGTGATAATTTTCAGGCTTTGGCCGGAAAGATCGCGGCCGAGCGTCAAGTGACTTTGCCTCTGAGCCAATTGCGGGAGCTGGGCGAGCTGGTTAATTATAACGCTTACGGGCTGACGATAGAGGATCTGCATTTCCATCCAGTGGATCTCTATGATCGTCTGGCCGCTTATCCCGATCCGATGGCCTTTATTGAGGACGCGCCCGATGCGCTCGATACCTTACGTCAAGGACATCGCTCGGATTGGGACATAGCGGGAAGCGCTCGTGAAATTCACATCTCCAATGCGGGTCAAATTCTTTCGCTGCCGGCCAGTCCCGCTTCCAACCGCATCAGCGGATTATTCGCCAATGCACTTGTCGACGAAGAGCCAGACAAAGCCTTTGCCGTTTTGACGCATCTAGGCCCCGAGACCGGGGGGTATCGTGTGTCTGTGCGCGCTCCGCTAGCGCGCAAAACGCGGCAAGCCAATTATTTCGCCGCAGAGTTCGGGGGAGGCGGCCGCGCCGAAGCGGCCGGGATTGATCTCCTAACCGAAGACGACATGACCCGATTTATCGATGCGTTCACCGCAGG
>CAZSKH010000146.1:0-6497 GCA_964607395.1 uncultured Algimonas sp. | reverse complement strand
CGGACCCGCTTTGCCGCGATCACGGATTGCCCGCCATGGTTTTGTCGCTGACGGACTCGCAACATGTCTCCCGCCATTTGGAAGGCTTGTCATTGGCTATGCCGCATGTCGGGTCTATGGAATCGGACACGGCCCTTGTCGGGACAACGCTTTCCGCGATTCTGATCGGGTCTCTGTTGGCCCATGCGAATATGTTTGCCCCGCTTTTCCTAAATCCGATTGGCTTAGTCGTCGGCGGCGCGCTGGCTGGCGGAACATATCTCTTTGGCCGCAAAGCCCTTTCAGGGAAAATGCGTAGCTCCAAAGTGCCGGTCATTGCACGTCAAATCCTAACGGATGGTCGTGTGCGATCTGCCGTGAACAAGCAGCGTCCGGATTTGATAGACGCCGTGCAGACAGCCTGGGCCGATGCTGCGTCCGAGCGTTTTACGGGCGAATTAAATGATATGCTAGGCAGCGCCTTGCGTGAACGCGCGGATGAACGCGCGGTTCTATTTTTGGTCTAGTCGGGTTTTGGCCTAATCGATTTGCGGCAAAGTGATATCGATCTCATCCTCACCGTCCATGTCAATCACAATACGCGTTTTGGACTTACCGTCTTTAACGATGGTTTCGCGGTCTAGCGATAGATTTCTGCCTAGCCCGGAAATTGAGAAACTATCTTCACTGTCGCGGCTTTTCGAGCGCTCAATTTGAGCGATTTTCGCCCCGTCAAAGGACAGTGTCGTTGTTCCGCCATCTGTATCCACATCAAGGTCTTCTGCGATATCAACAAACATCGCGGCGAGGTCGCGAAATAATCCGTCTTCGGCGAAGGCCTCTTCCATCACGTCCAGCATCACCTCGATGTCGTCAGTGGCATTGCCGCCGGTTTTTGACTGACTTTTCTCTAACTTTCGTTTCAGCTTGGCTGAGGATTTTGCGATATCGACAGTATGGTCCGACAACTTGTCTTCAATTTTTTCGATGAGAATTTCGGCCTCTGGATCAAGCGTTGGGGGCGCAGCGAAAGCGGACCCGGCAAGGCCCAAAGTGAGGAGAAGAGAAAGAGAAAATTTAACTGGGCTTGGCATAATGGCTCCCGAAATTACATGACGCCACAGTAAATCCTATAGCGCTCAACGCACAAGTTATGATAACAGCGGTCTGAACCTTCCCTGAATTTTCTTTGACCCCCCGGCGTAATATGCTGAAAGACCGTTATTTTTATCCCCTAGCGGCTTTGATCGTCACCGCAATGGTCGCGCTGGCGCTGTCTTTTGGAGAGCGAATAGATCTGACGGATCGCGACATTTGGACGGCAGGCTATACTATGTCCGGCGAGGACCTTGTGCGGTTAACAGCGCAACCCGGGACCCAAGCGGTTTTCGTCGCTGCGGCAGCTGGCGAGCCTGCCTATGCGCGCCTGACCAGTACGGCGGCGCGCGATAGTCTGCCGCCAGGCCCCGGTGTTTTTGCGCCTTTAGGGCCCCAATATGAGCGGGCCTTTGCGACGCGGAACTTGCGCATGACCGTGACGGCGCGCGCATCCCGGCTCCGTCCCCTCGAGAGTTTCGATATTGGATATTTTTCAGCGGGCTCCGGGGATAGTGGCTGGAAACGCCGGGCACTCACGGCGGATTGGACTGAATATGCGATTGAATTCCGTCCCGGCGCGCTGACGGATCGACAAGGGCTGGATCATGCCTCTATTTGGCCCGGTGAGACCGCAGAGCTGCTTAATGTTGATATCAGAGAGATCCGCGTGGAGGTTCTCGACCCGCCTGAATAAAACTTCATATTCGCATGGGGCTGCGCGGCTTGGCGCATTGACAGGCCGAGCGGTGGCGGCGAAACGTGTTTATGCCAGTTGATGCACCGACATTTCCGATGATCCTCGCTTTTGCGGCGCCGTTTTTTGTGCTGAGCATTGCTCTGGAATGGTGGTTGGTCCGCAAAGGAAAACTGGCCGGGACTTATGAGACCAAAGATGCGCTGACCTCAATGTTGATGGGGTTTGGCAATCTCGCCTCCGATCTGACGATGGGGTTTATCAGCCTCGCCGTTCTCATGTGGGCCTGGCAATTTCGGGTGATGGATTGGGGCGTGAGCCTGCCGATAATCTTCCTTGCTTTAGTTGCGCAGGATTTTCTCTATTATTGGAAACACCGCGCCGCGCATCGTGTGCGTTGGCTCTGGACCGCCCATGTCGTCCATCATAGCAGCCAGTTCTATAATCTATCCACGGCCTTGCGGCAGCCTTGGAATAATCATTTTACAGGATTTGTCCTGCTCTCCACGCCATTAGTTTTCTTGGGTGTGCATCCGCTCTTGCTGGGCTTTGTTGGGGCGCTGAACCTGCTCTATCAATATTGGATACACACAGAAGCCATTGGTAAAATGCCGAAATGGTTTGAGGCGGTTTTTAATACGCCATCACACCACCGCGCGCATCATGGCACGAACCCGCAATATTTAGATTCAAACTACGCAGGGATTCTCATTATCTGGGATAAGATATTCGGCACATTTGTGCCTGAGGACCCCGTAGAAAAAGTCACCTATGGCTTGGTGCAAAATGTAGACACCTATAATCCAATCAAAATCGCATTCAATGAAATGTGGGGCGCGGTCAAAGACGTCTGCACGCCCCGGATCAAATTCAGCCAGCGCCTCAAATATCTCTTCGCCCCGCCAGGTTGGTCACATGACGGGTCCCGCGAAAGTTCTGCGAGTATCAAAGCGGAGTATGTCGCGAAAAACCCGCATTTATCCGGCACGCCCGGACTACCTAAATAAACCAGTCTACCGAGAGCATTCAGTCAACCTATTCACCCGAGGCCGTGAAATAATGCGCGCTGGGCCGTGGATAGATATTTAGGTGAGCTTGCTTTTATCGACCCGCCAGATTTTCGTAGGGTGAAGCCTGCGCTCTGGCTGAGCGCATATTCGCGAGACAGCACCGTATCGACATTCATCATCGCCACCGACGCTTTTTTCTCAGTGAGGGTCAGTTCAATAAACCCACTTCGCGTCGCATTATAATAGCGAGCATCCGAATTTTCCTGCGTCACAAGCAGGTTATGATCCGCCGTCCCATCGCCCAAATAGGCCGTCAATGTCTCGGAGGAGACAGAGCTTGTGACGACTTCCATGCCGATTTTTTTACCGGCCTCTGACGTTAAGTCATTGAGCCAGAATTCATGAGCATCCCCTGTCAAGACAAGCATGTCGTTTATTCCTGTCGTATCCAGCGCCGCATAGAAATTTTCGCGGGCAACCGGATATCCGTCCCAACTGTCCGGATAAAGCGGCATGTTATATTTGCTCAAGGTCAGAAAGTCGCGAATTTCAGGCCAGTCGACTTCGATGCGCGCCAGAGCGGTTTCGTCAATATAGGGCGAAAAATCCGGTGTCAGCAAACGTCCCATAATGACTTGGTTCGCTAGCAGCCGCCACGTCACGCCATCATCTTTTGATTGGCGCAAAGCGTCGATGATAAAGTCCTGCTGGTCGGCGCCAAACATCTCGCGGTCGGCAGCGTAAAGCACCTCTTTACGAAATTTTTCCGCGCCGCCTTCCGTTGAAATTTCGTCAATATAGCTTTCCACAATGATCGGTTCTGCACGGGCGGTGAGGCGGGTTTCAACACAGGTCAGATTGGCCAGATTGCCAAAGCGGAAATTTCTATAGATATCGGACCGAACGCGTCCGGCTTGGGGCTCGCGGATCGGCATCCATTCATAATACGCCCGCAGCGCGGCTTGTTTCCTCGCGTCCCAGTTGCCTTCAGAGTCCGGCTGATGATTCTGCGCTCCTGTCTGCCAACTGTCATTTGAGGTCTCGTGGTCATCCCAAACAGCAATCAAGGGCATAGACGCTGTTGCGGCTTGGAGAGCCGTGTCAGACCGATATTGGGCATGGCGCTGTCGGTAATCGCTAAGCTCTACGATTTCGTGCGTGGGCACATGAATGCGGTCCGGCAGGCGAGGGCTGTCCAGCGCGCCATATTCATAATAATAATCCCCTAAGTGGATCATCGCATCATAGGGTTGGTCTGCCGCGCGCTTAGCAATAGCGTCATATGTATTGAAATAACCGTGCTGCCAGTTTGCGCAAGATACGATGGCAAAGCGAAGCTGCTCCGTTTCGCCCTCAGGTAAGGTGCGAGTGCGTCCGATGGCTGAGGTGGCTTCGCCAGTGCGGAAGCGGTAGAAATAAGTCTGCCCGGGCGAGAGGCTATCGGCGATAACTTTGACGCAATAATCTCGCGCTGCATTTGTCTGAGATGTACCAGACCGCACAATGGCCCCAAATTCACGGTCGGAGGACATTTCCCATTCTACGGTGACATCGCCTTCATTGTCTGTGGTGACCCGAGTCCAGATCACGACACTGTCCGCGAAAGGATCGCCCGAAGACACGCCATGCGCGAAGGCTCCGGATTTTATGACCTCGTCATTTTTCCCTGCAATGGATTTCGGCGCGCGACAGGCGGCCAATCCGGCGCCTGCTGTTAGGCCCATCACGCCTCGGCGTGTTAGTTTGTTCTGCATCTTGCCCGCTTTGGCCTGTATGGTTTCGTTGGTTGCCACGCTTCCTATCAGGAATTTTTCGGCGGTCTAGACACGGTTTTAATTGCCAGCTGTTCAGTATTGACGGGCGCGCGCCGGACAACCTTGAGTGGGTTCCATCCCATGGCGCATAAGATGTCGCGCAAACTGGCTTTTCTCTTGGGCTTTTCCGGTCGGCTTTTGGGGCGGGTGAAAAATCCGTGGCGCATCCCGCGAAAGGTTGGACGAAAGCGACCCTTGCGGAAGAGGCTGACGAAGAGAAAGGCCAGATTGGCCAAAATATGAGGAACAGCCAGCAAAACGAGCAGCGGGCCGGGCATATTATTAAAGAACGTCCAAATCCGGTTTCGTGTCCCGTGATAAACAGCAAAATCTGAGGCCCTGCCCGATATGGCGGAACTAACATGGTCGATAATGGCACTTGCGCTTTGCACGCATCGATATCCGGCAAGCCGCATTCGGAACGCGAGATCGACATCTTCATGGTAACAGAAAAAACTCTCATCGAACCCGCCCAGGGCCAGGAAAACCTCGCGGTCATAAAATGCCCCTGCCCCGCACGGGCCGAAGGTTTCGCGGTCAAATATCTCTTCAACGGGTTTCCCAAAGCCTGCTCGCCAGGCAATACCAAAAGCATGATATTCATCGCCTAATCCGTCAAAGCGTTCCGGCTCCAGCGCCAGAATTTGGGTGCTGCCGACCATGGCTGTGTTGGGTAGGCATGACCGCGCAGCCAATCCTTCTTCCAGCCAATCGGGCCGTGCAAAAGCATCCGGGTTGAGCAAAGCGATCCAATCGGCGGACATGCGCTCGGCGGCTCGGTTATTGGCAACGGCAAAGCCCAAATTTTCACCGGCTTTAATAATGGTGAACCGCGCATCCAGCTCCGGTAAAGTGGCTAATGATCCGTCGCTGCTGCCATTATCGATGAGGATACATTCGAAATTTATCAGCGTTTGCCCGAGCAAGCTCTCGACGCAAGGGCGCAGATAGTCGCCTGCATTGTGATTCACAATGATGACGGAAACATCAGGTTTTATGGACGAGTTAGACACGCATCTGTCTGTATCAGACCCAGCGGCAAGGGATAGTCCTTGAACTCGCCTAAACTAACATTAAAAAATCGTCACACCATATAAGGAAAATCTTATATAAAAAAACCGTTATATCGTGTTGACGGGACTGGGGTGAGGGCGTAATGGCCCTTTAAATTTCGGGCAGATAACCTGCCAGCCGATCAGGACACAGCTATCATGAGTGCACACGATTATATTGTAAAAGACATCTCCCAAGCCGAATTTGGGCGCAAGGAACTGGACATCGCAGAAACTGAAATGCCGGGCTTGATGTCCCTGCGTGAGGAATTTGGCGAAAGCAAACCTCTCAAGGGCGCGCGCGTTGTCGGCTCTCTGCATATGACCATTCAAACGGCTGTGCTGATTGAAACGCTGACAGCTCTCGGCGCGGATGTGCGCTGGGCGTCTTGCAACATCTACTCCACGCAAGATCACGCTGCTGCTGCAATTGCCGCCGCTGGCGTGCCGGTCTTTGCGATCAAAGGCCAAACTCTCGAAGAGCACTGGGATTACCTCGATAAGTCTTTCTTGTTTGACGAGGGTCCAAATATCATTTTGGACGATGGCGGCGATGCTACCCTTTACATCCTATTGGGTGCGCGCGTTGAAAATGGCGAACCTGAGCTGGTCGAAGGCGAGCCGGGATCAGAGGAAGAAGCTGCGATTTTTGCGCAAATCAAAAAGCGTATGGCCGAGTCTCCGGGCTGGTTCACGAAAATGCGTGACCAAATCGTCGGTGTTTCTGAAGAAACAACAACAGGTGTTCACCGACTCTATGAGCTCGTTGAAAAAGGTCAGCTCCCATTCCCGGCCATTAATGTGAACGACTCTGTCACCAAGTCGAAATTCGACAATAAATATGGCTGTA
>CAZSKH010000145.1:0-6498 GCA_964607395.1 uncultured Algimonas sp. | reverse complement strand
CTACCGTATTTTGCGGACATGTTCTGTTCAGATTCGGCACGCTATTGTTCAGCTGCCGGAACGGGGATGCAGAATTTTGGCAAAGACTGAGACTCTGACTTAAATTCCGCGCAAAACGGACGCTAACATTGCACCCGATAGAGGGGAGCGTTAGGGCTTCGCGAAGGAGGAGTCGCTTATTTCAGCCATCGCAACATCCACGATTTTGGACCATCTCGAAAGCCTTGTGGCGTTTGATACGCGCAATGGGTCGGGTGATGAGTTGGTGTGTGTGCGGTATCTTGAAGAAACCCTCGCAAGATTTTCACCCGATATTTTACAGGTTGGACAAGTTGGACGGTCACGTGGGAAGTCGGACTCCGGCTATGTTCTCGCGATTTGGGGTCGGCCCGATACGCTCTTGAACGTGCATATTGATACCGTCCCGAGTGGGGCGGGATGGACGGATGATCCGCTGAACTTGCGGCGTGAAAATGACCGCGTGATTGGGCTGGGGACGAGCGACATTAAAGGCGCTGCCGCCTGTATTTTGGCCGCTTTGGAAACCGTCACCCCGCAAAATGTCGCTGTTTTGTTGTCTGGCGATGAAGAGCATGGCAGCGAAGTTATGCCGGCCGTAATAGCATCGGGACGTTTATCCGAAGTCAAACGCGCCATCGTTTGCGAGCCGACATCTTGCCGGGTCGGGCGCGCCCATCGCGGTATGCTGGCGATTTCTGCCGGGTTCACAGGCCCGGGCGGGCATAGCTCGCTGTCTGATATTACGCCCCGTCCCTTACTCGATGCGGCGCGATTGGCGGCCAAGGTCGGTGAGTATGCCGATTCACATCTGGAATTCGGAACCGCGCCTTTCAAAGGATTATGCGTTAATATTGGCGAGATCGAAAGCGACGGGGCCTATAACGTTATCCCCACAACGGCGAAGCTCTGGCTGTCTCTGCGCCCGCCGCCCGGCGATGATGTGCGCAAGCGGGAAGCGGATATATATGCGTTAGGTGATAGAGCGGAGCTCGATACGATTGTCGCCTTCGAGCCTTTCGCGACAAAAGACATGAGCGCCTTCGCGGATGTGTTTGGCGAGACGGAAATCGTCGATCTCCCCTATTGGACCGAAGCTGCCATGTTGAGTGAGGCGGGGATTAATACGGTGGTCTATGGCCCGGGCAATTTAGAGCAGGCGCATAAGCCAAATGAATATGTCGAAATTGCGCAGCTTGAAGCCGCGACTGTCGCATATGCCAAGGCCCTGAAGGGCGGGGCGGCATGAGCGTTCGCGAAACAGTATTGCAAAGCCTGTCCGCGGTCGGCGCACAGCATGAAGCCAAGTTCTATGCCGAGCTTTTCGCGCGGCAGGACGCGGAGACCTTTGCGATGATCGTTTTGGACCCACGCTGTTTAAAAGAGCCTTTGCTTGAGGCCCTAATTTCAGCTTTGCGTATCTTGTCCAATCTCCAGTTAAGTCCCACTTTGGTGGTCGGCGCGCTGGAAGACGGACGCACGTCAGCAAAATTCCAATCCCAGCGTTTGGCGCGAGATTTGGATAAATCCGGGGTTCGGGCGCTAAAGCTAAACACGGCGAGTTATGGCCTCATCCAAGAGGTGCAGAAGACGGCCCGAGCTGGAAAAATGCCAGTCTTGGAGATGACGGACCGGCGCGGGAAAATGAACCTATCGGCTTTGGTGACAGCCTTGCAGCCAAAGAAAATCATCTTTCTGCAGCCCTCCGGGGGATTGAGCGAGAATGGGCGGCGGCGTCCGAATTTGACGATTGCAGAGCTCCCGGACTTTATGGAAACGGGAACATTTTCTGTCGGGCAAATCCGGTTTCTAGACTGCGTCATAGATTTGGAGAAATCAGCGACCGCCCGGCGCAGCTATGTGATGGCCTCGCCGCTGAACTTGCTGGGTGAATTATTCACAACACGCGGAACAGGAACGCTCATCCGCCGGGCCGCGACTTTTAAAACGGGCAAGTCGTTCAAAGCCTTTTCAACGCCAGATATCACCCGTGCACTGGAGACGGCGTTTGACAAACGCCTGAACCCGTCATTCTTTGACACGCCGCTGCATGCCGGCTTTGTCGAGGGGGAATATCGCGGGGGCGCCCTATTCAAAATGCAGGCGGGCCAGCCTTATTTGTCGAAGTTTTTTGTGTTGCGCGAAGCGCGCGGTGAGGGGATTGCACGCGATATTTGGGACAGGGCCTGCGCAGATGTGCCGGCCTTCCTTTGGCGCTCCCGCATGGGGAACCCGTTTAATGCGTGGTATATGCGAAAATGCGATGGAATGCAGCGTGCAAATAGTCAATCAGGGGATTGGCGTATATTCTGGAAAGGGTTAGACGCGGCAGATATAGGCGATGCAATCCAAGCCGCCGTAAATGCCCCGGACGATTTTGGTCCTAAAAATTCTGAAAGTTAATCCCCCCATGACTTTAGACACAAAAATGACTTTAAATATCAGTGCTGCTTTTGACTCCGGAAATATCATCGTCGAATCCGCCGATGAGCCGAGTGATATTCGTTTGGCCATTCGGAAAGACAGCGAGTCTCATTTCTACCAATGGTTCCATTTTCGGGCCACGGGCGCAAAAGATACGCCTTGCACCTTCCGCATCACCAATGCTGCCAAAGCTGCATTCCCAAATGCGTGGGAGGGTTACCGGGTCGCGGCCAGTTATGACCGCGAGACCTGGTTCCGTGTTGAGGCCACGCGCTATGAAAACGGGCATTTGATTTGGGATCATGCGCCTGAACAAGACAGCGTTTATTACGCCTATTTCGCGCCATATTCGATGGAGCGTCACGCGGATCTGATTTCTGATTGCTTGCAATATGACGGCGTGTCTTTGGATGTTCTTGGGACGTCTTTGGACGGGCAAGATATTGACTGTTTGAGCGTCGGCGAGGGCGAAAAAACGATTTGGGTTATTGCCCGTCAACATCCCGGTGAGAGCATGGCCGAATGGTGGATGGAAGGGTTCTTGGCACGCCTCTTGGACGAGGAAGACGACGTAGCGCAGCGTTTACGCAAAGAGGCGCGCTTTCGGATTGTGCCAAATATGAACCCCGATGGATCGCGTCGGGGGAACCTGCGCACCAATGCAGTTGGCGCAAATTTGAACCGCGAATGGGGCGTCAGCACGGCCGAAAACTCACCCGAGGTTCTGCACACGATTGCGGCGATGGATACAGATAAGCCTGTCTTGTGTCTGGATGTTCACGGCGACGAAGCCTTGCCCTATAATTTTATCGCAGGTGCGGAAGGCATTCCGGGATATACGGAAAAGCAAGCCAAAGACCTCGCCGATTTCTTAGACGCCTACAAACGGGCATCCTCTGATTTCCAAACCAAACATGGCTATGGTCTTAGCGCGCCGGGCACCGCGAATTTGACGATGTGCACGAATTTCACGGCGCACCGCTATGACTGCCTCGCCATGACATTGGAAATGCCGTTCAAGGATAATGCGGATGCGCCTGACGCGGATGTTGGGTGGAGCCCGGACCGAAGCGCGCAATTGGGCAGCGCGGTATTGGATGCTTTCGCGGAGATGGTTGAGCAGCTTTAGACACAAAAAAGCGCGGCTGAGCCGCGCTTTTCAGTCTGGGGGAGTTGTCTAAATTAACGCGACCAGCAGACGCCATTTGGCTGATTGCGGATATCCGTCCAGAAGCGTTTTCCTTTGGTTCCGACATTGCCATAGGCCGAGAATTTCCAACCGCTGCTGCCCGGATAAGAATCGTGATGTTCCGCAACGCGCCAGCCTGGGCCGAACTCTTTCACACATTCAGAGTTTGCTTGCGCGAGTGTGCTAGGCGCCGGCATTGGATTTGTTGTGCCGATAATCCCGCCGGACCACTTGTCCCACCGATCCTCTTTGAGATTTGCCGGTTTTTGTAATTTCATGGGATTGAGACACAATATTGGAAGCGGGGTGCTGCATGTTGTGTCGCCTTGATAAGGGTCGCATTTACCGCCCGTCTCATCCGTACATCCAACATGAGCCACACCGTTGACGGGTTCAGGCTTCGGCGGCGCAATACCCCATGTCATACCTTTCTTGCTAAGCGTCTGTGTGCCTCCGCCGCCACTCGTTCCAGTGCCACCGGTTGTTACGATGGGGCCGGTTGTTCCAATAGGACCCGTTACGACAGGCCCTGTAGTTATCACGGGATCAGTCGTTGTCGGTCCGGTTGTTGAAACCGGTTTGAGTTGATATCCCGTCGGGCAGGAGGCTTGGACAGTTCTCGCGGGAGACGCTGAGACATAGTTAGCGCACCAGTCTTGGTTGCCTTGCAGGTCGACTTTGTGCGTTCCAAAGTTATAACCAATCCCTTTACAACGTGTCCCAACAGTGCGTTTCCCTTTCCTGTGGCGGTAAATGTCTTTCCCTGGAACAGCGTCATAACTCCAATTGCCCGTGTTATGTTGCGGACCCCAATTTCCGCGGGGTTTGCGTGTTTTGCTCCAGGTCGCTGGCGATCCAGGTTTCGTACATTGGTTCTTATCCGCGTTTAACGTATAACCTGAACCACAGCTTGGTGAGGCTGTCGCAGCGCTCGTGCCTGAGGAATAGTTTGCACACCAATCTTGCGTGCCTTCAAAGTCCACTTTGTGCGTGCCGAAATTATAGCCCACGCCTTTACAACGTGTCCCGACTGTCCGTTTGCCTTTCTTGTGGCGGTAAATGTCTTTTCCGGGAACGGCGTCATAACTCCAATTGCCAGTATTATGTTGCGGGCCCCAATTCCCTCTAGGCTTCCGGGTTTTGACCCATTGAGCCGCTTGTGCCTCTCTTACACATTGGTATTCTGCCGCACTCGCTTGAACGGCGGGTATGGCCATTGCGCTCATTAGGGCTATTGCTGAAAGCCCCCTGATTGGTGTTCGGAAATTCATAGTCTCATCCTCCTAAAAGTTGTTTGCATTAGAGGGGTACCAACAGACTCGGACCGGCGGCGTGATCTTGGTCACGCATTTTTAAGATTTGCAGCCAGCCAAATTGTAAACAGGGAAGCCGAGCGGGCGTCTTTCCGCTCTTGCAGAATCGGGTATAGCCTGCGGCATGCAGCAATATCTCGACCTCTTACGACACGTTATGGAAAATGGGGTGGACCGCATGGACCGCACGGGAACCGGTACGCGCGGCGTGTTTGGCCATCAGATGCGCTTTGATCTGTCTGAAGGCTTCCCGATGGTCACGACCAAGAAGCTACACAAAAAATCTATCGTGCATGAGCTCATTTGGTTCCTCGCGGGCGATACGAATATCAAATACCTCCAAGAGAATGGCGTGAAAATTTGGGATGAATGGGCGGATGAAAACGGTGACCTCGGACCCGTTTATGGCAAACAATGGCGGCGCTGGATTGGGCCTGATGGCGCGGTGATTGACCAAGTTAAAAACGTCGTTGAGGCGATAAAGAACAATCCCTATTCCCGCCGCCACATCGTCAGCGCTTGGAACCCGGCCGATGTCGACGACATGGCTTTGCCGCCGTGCCATTGCCTGTTTCAGTTCCATGTCGCCAATGGAAAACTGAGCTGTCAGCTCTATCAACGCAGCGCGGATATCTTCCTCGGCGTGCCGTTCAATATCGCCAGCTATGCGCTGCTGGTTCACATGATGGCGCAGGTCTGTGATCTGGAAGTCGGCGATTTCGTCCACACCTTCGGCGACGCGCATATTTACTCGAACCATTTTGAACAGGTCGAGTTACAGCTAACCCGCGAGCCAATGCCGCTGCCGAGATTGAAACTGAACCCGGATGTGACGGAGATTGACGGGTTTTCCTATGAGGACGTGAAGATATTGGGATATAAGGCTCACCCGCATATTGCAGGGAAAGTGGCAGTTTAGGCTATGAAAAAGTCGCTTACCTTGGCTCTTCAGGATGAGAAACAAAGAGTAAGGCACGTAAAACGGCTTTCTTTCGGAAAACGCGGTAAAAACATACGTGGAACTACAGGGTTAAGATGCTCATGTAATGGTTGGATTAATCACTGGAAATTATATTCTCAAAAGCATGTTGTCCATTGCGTCGTTAAAGGATGCGATAGAACGGATGTTCTCGGCGCTCATATTAAAGTAAAGGGAGGCCCAAGCGGTGATTACATAGCTCCATTTTGTCCTGAACATAATAATCACAACAATAATGATTTGATGGAGCTTGATCATAATTATCCCATTGTAAATGCAAAACCAACTAGGTTGTGCAAGGATTCAAAAGCTCAAACTAGAGGAGTTTTGAAAGCAGTGAAAATTTCAGTCGGGCCGACAAAAAAGTAGAGTTTTTACCTCACCACATCAAGCCTTCTTCACAAACCTCGTCTTCAATTTCATCGCGCCAATCCCGTCTATCTTGCAGTCAATATCATGGTCTTCATCCATGAGGCGGTTGATGCGCACCTTCGTCCCGACCTTTGCTACTTTTGACGTCCCTTTGACTTTCAGGTCTTTGATGATGGTGACCATATCGCCTTCAACCAAGATAT
>CAZSKH010000144.1:0-6506 GCA_964607395.1 uncultured Algimonas sp. | reverse complement strand
TCACCCATCACAATCAACCCACTCCCCCCATCACCCCGTTAAAAAACGGGGTCCACCCCCAACTCCATCGTAAATCCTCAAAGAAAACAGTTTTCCTAACCGCTCTCTTAATATATTCGTGTTTTGTTCTAAAAGCTGACATGGCCAAATTTATGCAACACAAACCCACAGTCTTAGATTTATTTTCCGGCGCAGGTGGCCTATCTTTAGGGTTTGAACAGTCTGGTTTTCAAGTTGTGGGCGGAACAGATTATTTCAGAGCTGCTGGGCAAACATTCGAAGCATCACATACGGGCGCAAAGTTCATATGCGCTCCTATACAAGAGCTGACATCTGGAAATGCAAAAACCGAATTCGGACTAGCGTATGGTGAATTGGATTGTTTGGTTGGTGGTCCACCGTGCCAAGCATATAGTGTCTACAATCATAAACGAGGCATGGATGACGAGCGAGCCAATTTATTCAAGGAATACTTGAAAATCGTTGACGATCTCTATCCGAAGTGGGTCGTGATTGAGAATGTCACAGGACTGAAGTCCATAGAGGGCGGCGCGATTTTGAAACTTATAAAAACTGAACTGGAGAACCGGGGTTACAAAGCGGACTGGAAAATCCTTAGATCCGAAGACTACGGTGTGGCGCAAGAAAGAAGAAGGATTGTCTTTTTAGCTAATCGCATAGACTTACCATTGATTTGGCCCAAACAGTCACACGGAGGCCCAAAACCGTTCAACAATATATGGGACGCTATGAGTGATTTGCCTGAACTAGAGAATGGCGAAAAAGGTGCTGATTTTCCTTATTACTCTAATCCACGCTCTGACCTACAAAAAGAATTGCGAAAAGGCTCGTTTTTAATTCGCAATCATGAAGCCCCAAAACTAGGTGCAATTAACATTGAACGAATGAAACATATTGCACCAGGCGGCAGCTGGAGAGACATTCCATTTGATTTACTCCCAGCCGGAATGAAAAAAGCTAAGAGGTCTGATCACACTAAGAGATACGGAAGAATGAGATGGGAAGGACTATCTTGTACCATTTTGACCAAATGCGATATTCATTGGGGCGCATACATTCATCCCGATCAAGATAGGGCAATCACTGTAAGAGAAGCCGCCCGGATTCAGACATTCCCTGACAAAGTCTTTTTCTTCGGCAACAAAACAGAACAATATACTCAAGTTGGAAATGCGGTGCCGCCAATGATGGCGCATTCAATCGCAAAATCAATTTTATCTGCTTATGATGCTAAAATTTCGGTTGCTCCGGTAGGTTTCGTAAATGCCTAAAGAATTTAATCCTCAAGATATTATTTATGAGTGCTTGGGGAAAAGGGCTAAACTTGGTTTCGCCCCTGCAACATTTAATTACATATGTCCGTTTACCTCACTTGACTGCACAAAAAGAAGCACTGCCGATAAATCAGTGCCTTACCCAGTTTGCAGCCTAACACCTAAAACATCTAACGTGCGTGTCGCTATTTGCCCGAAGCGGTTTTACGATATTGATATTTTGAAGGATGTTGTAGACCATGCTTGGTTGGGGGACAAACCTTCTAATCCCGTTATGGTTAGCGAAGTTCAGATGGAAGACTTCGGAAATGTTGATTTTGTCATCGCGGATGTTTCAGAAGGTCAAACCATCAGTCAATTTATTTCCTGCGAACTCCAAGCCATAGATATTACTGGAAGCGTCAGGCCGGCTTATGAAGCACTTATTGAAAATCGCAATGTCACCGAAAAATTTGCCTACGGCTTTAATTGGAAAAATGTATCTAAGAGGTACGTGACCCAGTTGATAAGCAAAGGGTATTTTCATCATCACTGGAAGTCCCGCATTGTGGCCGTAATACAAGATGTGGTTTATGACTATTTTAAGTCAGAAGCGGATTTCCCGATCTTTCCGCATGAAAACAACCCTCAAGCAAACATTGTATTCATGGTTTATGGGTTCGAAAGCAAAGATGGAGAGGAGGACAAACTTGTATTGAAGAAAGTTGAAGGCACTCACCATTCGAATCTTCAGAACGCAATTCTTTATAGAAATGCCCCTGATAGAGAATTGTTTATCGAAAAGATCAGGTCACGTTTCCCCGAGCCCTAACTCACCACTTCCGCCGCAAGCACCTCAGCCCGCGCCTCAACCGCCGCGACAATCTCATCCACCATCACGTCATTATCCGTCTTCCCGGTTTTCTTCCCGGCGTGATACATCATACCATATCCCGCACTGCCGCCCGTAAAGCCGATGTCCGTAAACATCGCCTCTCCCGGGCCGTTGACGACGCAGCCTATTATGGAGAGCGTGATGGGAGCCGATATATGCGCTAAGCGTTCCTCCAATGTTTGGACGGTTTTGATGACGTCAAATCCCTGTCGGGCGCAGCTGGGGCAGGAGATGATATTCACGCCGCGTGTCCGCAGGCCGAGGCTTTTCAGCATATCAAAGCCGACTTTAATTTCTTCGACGGGTTCGGCGGATAGGGACACGCGGATGGTGTCGCCAATCCCCGCCCAGAGCAGGTTCCCCATACCGATGGAGGATTTCACCGTGCCGATGCGCGTGCCGCCGGCTTCTGTGACGCCCAAATGCAGCGGCGCATCCGTGGCATCCGCGAGTTGGTGATAGGCCGCGACCGTCATAAAGACGTCTGACGCTTTGACCGAGATTTTATAGTCATGAAAGCCTTCATCATCGAGCATACGGGCGTGCATCAGCGCGCTCTCGACCATGGCGTCTGGGCACGGCTCTCCATATTTCTCTAACAGGTCCCGTTCGAGCGAGCCGCCATTCACGCCAATCCGAATGGAACAACCATTGGCGCGGGCGGCCGCGACGACTTCACGCACGCGGTGTTGGCCGCCAATATTGCCGGGGTTGATGCGCAGGCAGGCTGCGCCTTGGTCTGCGGCTTCGATGCCGCGTTTATAATGGAAATGGATATCCGCAACGAGCGGGGTTTGGACTTGGTCGACAATGGCGCGCAGGGCGGCGCTGCTATCGGGGTCAGGGACGGAGACGCGGACGATATCTGCGCCGGCCTCTTGCAGGCCGAGGATTTGCGCCACCGTCGCCTCCACGTCATGGGTCAGCGTATTGGTCATGGACTGCACGGCAATCGGCGCGTCGCCGCCGACCTCAACGGAGCCGACTTTGATCTTGCGGCATTTGCGCCGCTCTATCGTGCGCCAGGGGCGAATGGAGTTTATATCTTTTGGAGTACCGCTCATGGGGCGGCTATAGCGCGAGACTGCGCCGAATTGAAGACGTGATTACGGTCTGTTTTGGGCGTGTATTTTACTGGAATTCCGCGCTTTTGATTTCGGGGAGCTCTTCGTTGGAGAGATCGCGAGACAGGGTCAGGTTTGCGATAGGCGCACCCTTTGAGCCCAATGGGCCGATAAGCTTTGGCCCGTCATAAAGCTCTACTGCGCCTGCATCGCGGACAGAGACGGAATATCCGGCGGCTGTCTCGCCTTGCCATGTCTCGCCGCGCAGGAAAATGCGGTTGACAGTGACGGTGCCCAGCACGTCGCGGATTTCAATCCAGCTGGGCGCTGTGGCGCGCAGGGTAAACAGGCCCTCTTGCATGTCTGGGGCGGCTGGCTCTGCGGCGGTATATTGCGCGGAAATATCAACCATCGGGATGGGCGTCGCGATGGCCTCGGATTGCGTGCCGTACCAAGCGCCTATCATGACAAAGACACTGGCAACAGTGAGTGCCGAGACAAAACCGCGTGGCAAACGAATCTGGCGGCGCAGGATCACATGCGGCGCATCGCGCAGCGGCAAGCGCGTCATGGCCGTATCGGCCTTATACGCTTTCACAGCCAAATCGCCGTCCATCCCCAAGGCTTTGGCGTAGGTGCGGACAAATCCGAGCGTATAGCCAATGGCGGGCAATGCGGCCTCGTCCAGCGTTTCAATCGCGGTCAAAAAGCCTACGCCGATATGCGTCGCCTCTGCCAAATCAGACACGGACAAGCCATAGCTTTCCCGCCGCGCGCGCAGTCGCGTGCCGAGATGGTCCGGGGTCAGGACAGATATGTCGTTGGTTTGAGGCATTTAGCTGACACTATAAGGTTGCGCGCCTTGATATAGCATTAACAAATCAAGGACTTGGCGTCGAGTCTAAATAATTTTGCAGCTAAGATGTTCAAATTTTGTTCATCGTGGATGTCGGCCCTGTCACGTGACAGGGCGGCATTGGCGGTTTAAGGGGCATTTATGACCCTAAAGACCCTACACACGCCCCGCTCTGCGCCTTGGGTGGCCTTGGCTTTATCGGGCGGATTGCTGGTCGGGGCTTGGATATTCCAATATGGCTTTGGCTATTATCCCTGCACCATGTGCTATTGGCAACGCCACGCGCATAAGGCGGTTTTAGGGATTGCTGCGATCTGGCTGGTGCTGCGCCGCATTGGTGTGGAGGCGGCGGAGATTTTGCGCTGGGCCGTGGTGGCCGCGCTGCTGGTGAGTTTCGGCCTCGCCGCATGGCATGTTGGGGTGGAATATGGCATCTTCGAAGCCCCGCCGACCTGCATGGCGGGCAATTTCAGTATCCCCGAAGTGAACCCAGACGATCCGCTCGATTTCCTCAACACAAAAATACGCCCGCCTGCGTGTAGTGAGGCCGTCTGGCATTTCATCGGACTGTCCATGGCGGGGTGGAATGCCGCAGTCTCCTTGATAGGCGCGATCTGGGTCGCTACATCTAAGACGAAATGAAGAAAACCAGTCCCCCAAAAACAAATCCACGCATTGCCGAAATGCTGCGTGTCGACCATGCGGGCGAATATGGCGCCGTCGCGATTTATCGCGGGCAGCAAGCCGTCTTCCGCCGCCAAGCCGCCACCCGTCCTATGGCAGAGACCCTTGCCGAGATGGAGGCCGAAGAGCAAAAACATCTGGATGCGTTCGATAAGCTGTTGGTGGAACGCAATGTCCGCCCCACAGCCATGACGCCCATCTGGAATGTCGCAGGCTATGGTCTCGGCGTTGTGACAGCGCTCATGGGCGAAAAAGCGGCGCACGCTTGCACGGAAGCCGTCGAGACCGTGATCGAAGAACATTACGCGGAGCAGGCGGAGGCCTGCGCCGAAGAGGAGCCGGAACTCGCCGCGACATTTTTGGAATTTCGCGAAGACGAGCTGCACCACCGCGACACAGCGATAGAGGGCGGCGCACAAGACGCACCATTTTATCGGGGGCTGTCCACGGTCATCAAAGCCGGTTGCCGCGCGGCCATTGCCGTGACGGCGAAGGTTTAGCGAAGCGGCGGAAACCCTATGCCCGCCTACACATCAATTACGTTTTCATTTCCAAGGCCTATTCAACCCGATTTGATTGCGCAGTTCTATCGGACATTTATGTCAGACGGTATTGCGTTCAAATCTGTCCATGCTTGGAGTGTGGGAGATGAGACAAAGAAAACACTTGAGGACATCATAGCGTGGAACCAAAAACAGGCTGAATTGATTACGCCCCCTGATGAAGAGGGATATATGAAGACAGACGAATGGCAAGTCTGCTTGGACGTTCAGGGGTTTTACGAATGTCGTCTGATCCAAAGTTCTCGTGAGGCAGAAATATGGATGAGATGTATCGTTCCCGAGGGACAGGTGAGCGTTCAGTCAATTACCATTATCGAAAGAGCTGCCCTGCGCGTTTGGGAGGCTTTGCCTGTCAGAATAATTGAGACATCCGGTGAATTGGATACCGACCTTGGATACGCTCTCGTCAGAAAAGGCATTCAACCCAGTGTTATGCCCTTTGCGTTTCTCGACGAACAATGCGCGCCACTCGCCTCCAAAGTATATTTCAAACATGAAAAATTATCTCGCGGCGCAATTTTGCGAGCGAAAGTTGAAGATAAAACGCAAGTTCTTTTCGAGGGAACAGAGATAGACATTGCCTGTCTGGAGATCGTCCGAATATATAAGGCTATAAGCTCCCAGCTTGAGACCTCGCAAAAGCACAACGAGGAAATTTTTTCACATCAATACATGATAGAAAACTCCAGCGAAGAGGCTGTCACAATCTTAGTTGAGTTCATTCAAGAGGGCCTAATCCAACTTGTTGAAACCGACCTTAATCAACTCGCATTTATTGCACGAGACTACGGCCTAGATTTCCGATCCCCTCATTTAAAAGGAACTTGGATTGATGACGACGAAACACAATTGTCATCCCGGGCTTGACCCGGGACCATCTGAATTGACAGCAGGATTAGTTGACACCGTGATACACTATCTTCGCACCAAGCGATTATTTTGGCAGGTCCCGGCTCGGGGGCCGGGATGACATGGGGTTTTAATTTAGGCGTTTGGTTTGTCTCTGTTGTATCGCATAAACCTTTGAAGACTATTGAAACTCGCGGTGTAAACTCTCACATATGCCAAATATGTCCGCAGCCCCCACATTCACCCTCTCCGACCTAGACACCCGTGCGCGCGATATCTTTCGTGACGTAGTAGAGAGCTACCTCGAATCCGGTCAGCCTG
>CAZSKH010000143.1:3278-6529 GCA_964607395.1 uncultured Algimonas sp. | reverse complement strand
TGTATTTTTGGCATAGGCTGGGCCGCTCAAAATCCACAAAGCCGCAAAGCTAACAGCGAGGCGATAGGCTATTGAGGTGGCGCGGCTCATGAAACAATCTTAGCTAATTTTTTCAACCTTGCAATTCGAGATTTAGCTCTTGGTTTTAAGCCTAATTGCTAGGCTTTGATCCGCCGCCGGATTTCCTACCAGACTTTCCACTTGGCTTCCCGCGTCTGCGGTTATTTGGACGCCGTTTTGGCGCCCCGTCTCCACCTGATCCGCGATTGCCCGAGGGCCCCGGTTTCTCAGCGGAGGCTTTGCGGCTCCGCGTTTCGGAACTCGCCGAGCCGGACATTTGCTTTGGTTTCGTTGTATTGGGTTTGCCGCCATCTTTAGACGGGGCTTTGCGGCTGCGGCCTTCGCGGGTCGGGGTGTTGCGCGTTGGCGTATCGCCGCCAGATGGCATCGCGCGGGAGGGATTCCCACGGCCCCGCGTTTGGGCCGCGCCTTTATTCTCGGGTTTGCCATCCGAAGTTTTGGCGCGGTCTTTCCTATTGCGGTCTTGCCTATTTCTGTCTTGGCTGAACCGGCCTTTCTTTTTCTTCTTGGATTTTCCGCGGCCCTGGCGTGCATCTTGTTTGGGCGCTTCGGGTTTGGGGAGGGGCGCACGGGCACGCATGGCTTTCATGAGACCCACCATATCTTCGTGGGGTTTGCTCTCAGGGATTTTTGCCTTCAGCAGTTTTTCAATATCCCGCAAATATTTTTCCTCATCCGTATCGCGTTCTGTTGCGACAAAACTGATGGCAATGCCTTCGGCTTCGGCGCGGGCGGTGCGGCCAATCCGGTGAACATATTGCTCGGGCACATTGGGCAGATCAAAATTAAAGACATGGGTGATATCCGGAATATCAATTCCGCGTGCGGCAACATCTGTCGCGACAAGCGTCTGCACATCGCCAGATTTAAATGCGTCCAGCGCGCGGGTGCGCTGGTTTTGGTTTTTATTGCCGTGGATGGCGACGGCTTTAATGCCGACTTTGGCGAGGCGTTTAACGACGCGGTCCGCGCCATGTTTCGTGCGCGTAAAAACGAGTGAGCGGCCAACATTGTCTTGCAGGAGTTCCACAGCAAGGCGGTCTTGCTTGTCGCCGCGTTTCATCTTGTAGATTTTCTGCGTAACCTTATCCGCTGTGCGTCCGGCCGGGGTGACAGAGACGTGGACAGGGTCATTCAAGAATTGCTTGGAGAGTGTCTTAATTTTCGGCGCAAGGGTGGCAGAGAAAAACAAAGTTTGGCGATCCTTTGGTAGGACTTTCACAATTTTCTTCAGCGCATGGAGGAATCCCATATCAAGCATTTGGTCGGCCTCGTCCAAAATCAGAACTTCGACTTGGTCCAGTTTAATGGCTTTGCGCTCCAGCAGATCAATCAACCGTCCGGGCGTCGCGACGAGGACATCATTCCCGCCCGACAGCCGTTGAATCTGGCGCGCGATCGGCTTGCCTCCGTAAACGCAAGCGACAGACAGATGCGGCATATGACGGCCATATTCGCGGACGCTCTCTGCGATTTGAACCGCCAGTTCCCGCGTAGGCGCGAGGGCGAGAACCCGTGCGCCGCGTTTGGGCGGTTCTACGTCGTCGCGGAAAATATGCGTAAGGGTGGGCAGGGTAAATCCAGCCGTTTTACCTGTTCCGGTCTGCGCAATCCCCATCACATCGCGACCGTCCAGAGCGGGCGGAATGGCTTGCGCCTGAATGGGCGTCGGGGTTGTATGACCGAGGTCCGCCAGCGCGCGTGCCAGAGGCTCGGCCAAATTAAGGGCGTCGAAGTTATTCATGGGAAAGCCCGTAAAGCGTGCCGTGAAGCGTGAATGGCCCGTCATGGCCAGCGTGAATGCGGCGCGTAAGGCGCGTGCGGGGGATTGTCAAACTATCGGAACAGGCAGCGGGCTGTAGGGGGTAATCGCTCCGAGCGTTTAGTCTCCGGTGCTTTCCAGCTGGAACTCCCCTGAAACTATGGTAGTCAAAAACCTCGTGCGGAGGACTTGCTTTGGATTTTTTGAATGGGCTGCTGGCTGAGTTGATATCTGGGGATCGCCCTATGCTCAGCTTTCTATTTTTCCTCAATATTATCCTGCTCCTTTTGGCGCGTCCGATCATTGATTTGATCGCGCCCAATCAAGATAATAAAACGCAAATCAAGATCGCTCAGGCGCTAAACTTTCTGGTCTTATTGCTCCAGATTATTGATTTTGCGCTTCGGTGGTATGTGCCTGAATATGGGCAATCCTCTGCGGATTCGGAAGGCGGATATTTTATCCGGGTCGGCATTAGCCTGATGGTGGTGTATTCGGGCGTCTTTATTTACAATTTGGCGGGGGCGCTATCTCGCAAGCGCTTTGGTAAATCCCGTCTGGTTGAAGGTCAGACGGTCCATATTGAGACCTATAATTCCCGTATGGTCGGTCTTGTCATGTTGGGCATCATTGTTCTGACCGTGATCTACTTGCTGATTAAAACTTGGGGCGCGGATAGCTTGCTTGGGACCACGGGTATCTTTGGTATTTTTATTGGCTTCCTCGCCTTCACATCGGGCATTTGGGCCCCCGATATTGTGAGCGGCCTCATTATTCTTAACTCGGATATTTTGGTGGATGGCGATGTGGTGGTCATTAACGGCTATGAAGATGAGTTTATCATTGCGCGGATTACGCTGATCTATGTTGTGCTTTATGATGTTCGCAATAATCACCGGACCTTGCTGCGGAACACGCGGTTTATTCAGGACCGTATTGATAATATTTCGCGTATCGCCAGTTCAGACGGAATACGCCAAGCCTTTAAATACAACATTGGCTATCCCGCATTTAGCGATGACCGCAGCGCGAGGGAGGCGGAACTTGCGGCGTTCCGAAAGAATATCGGAGATATGTTCACGCGCAGTTTTGAGGCCTGCCAAGCCAATGACGACATCAAAATTAATAATAGCAAACCGTTTGAATGGGCCATGACGAATGCGGGAGACTATGCGCTGGAATATACGATGTGGGCCTATCTGGACCGTATTCCAAATACCAAAGTAACGGCGACCATTCGACGGCATTTGATGGGGACATTATATAAAATCAATGAAGCTGTCTTTACAGCCAGCGTGGTGGAAAACATTGATTTATCCACGCCGGATTTGGTCAATGCGAATGTGGTGACAGCACGAGGAACGATCAAGCCGGAAGAACCGCCAGAAAAACCAACCCGCGAAGATCT
>CAZSKH010000143.1:0-3178 GCA_964607395.1 uncultured Algimonas sp. | reverse complement strand
GGCGGGACGGCTTATCATTTGGATGTCGCGGATGAGGCGCATTGGGAGGCCTTCAGTAAAGACTACCCTGAAATGGATGTCGTCGTGAATAATGCGGGCATCACGGGGTTTGAAGACAGCGCTTCTGCGCAAGATCCTGAACATGCGGCGCTGGCCGATTGGCGGCGCGTTCACCGCACGAATACGGACGGGACTTTCCTTGGCTGCCGTTATGCCATTCGCGCGATGCGAGCCGCTAAATCGGGCTCAATCATCAATATTTCCTCGCGCTCCGGCCTCGTCGGAATTCCGGGGGCGGCGGCCTATGCGGCGTCAAAAGCTGCCATTCGCAATCATTCGAAAACCGTTGCGCTTTATTGCGCGCAAGAGGGCCTCAATATTCGGTGTAACTCGATCCACCCGGCCGCGATCCTCACGCCCATGTGGGAGCCGATGTTAGGCGAGGGCGAGGACCGCGAAGCCCGTATGGCGAGCTTTGTCGCCGACACGCCGATGCGGCGGTTCGGGACGGTGGAGGAGGTCGCTGCCGTCGCCGTCCTGCTCGCCAGTGATGAGGCCGCCTATATGACGGGGACAGAACTGACGCTGGACGGCGGATTATTGGCCGGGAGCGCGGCCGCTCCTGGGCGCGTAACGCCCGCAATCGATTAAATATCGATTGCAGTGTAGCGCTGAAACGGCTGTGCCGTTTCAGGTCCTAGCCAATCGGTCCATCGGACCGATTAAGCGGGGTCACCGAAAACGTGGGTCGCGATGCGGGTCTCGGCTGCTCCCGCGATCTGTATCGGGTCGCTTTTTTGTGACAAAAATATCGAGCATATCTGCGTGGAAACTATCGCTTTGTAATTTCCCGTTCCGGTCAATCCATTGCACAGCCCAAATGGTGTCGCCGTCAGGGCCTTTAATCGTCATTTTCGGACTGCCGGATTTCAGGCGAACAACGTCTCCGGTTTTTAATTCGGTGGATTCGTTTGTTGGAGGGGTCATTGCGAGGCCTAATATAAAACGCTTGATGCCGCCCCTATACGCTCCGGCTGAGTTTACAAGATTTTTACCTATATGCAATTTATACGTGTGTATGCAAATCCACTCTCTCAGCCTTATCCTTGTCGCCTGTCTTGCCATTGGCAGCCACGCCCAAGCTGCCTCTGCGCCGGAGGATAACGCCGCTGTCAAGTTACCTCGGAAGCTGACTGACAATCACCGCATGGCTTTCCATAATGATCATCAGGCCACGGCCCAGCTGTTTTTGACGGCCTATGATGGGCTCGCATCGCAGGGCCCCGTGACTTATTCAGTCGTTCGAAATTATGCGCGGCAGGCTATATCTGCGGCAAAAGGTCAAGCGCCTGCCTATCCGATCGAGAGCTATCTCATGCTGTTTGATCATAATATTGACGGGGAAGTCACGCGCGAAGAAATCCTCAATGGACTTTTTTTCAAGGTGACCATATCGACCCGTAAAACCGCCCACAATACCAAAGAGATTGGCGGCGCCGGTCACGCGAGATAGCGACACCTCGTCAGCGCGGCCCGCTTTCAAACTTACATGGCATCGTCGGAATCCCGATGAGGCGCAGCGGATTTATCGTGAACCATAAATTGGCAAAGACCGTATCGCCAGCATTGATAAAAGCGAGGTCCATCGACTCGGACCTCGCCCAATCCATCTTGCCATAAATCTGCGTCGCGTCTTGAGGGACATCCACGGTGACGGATTTCCCTTGGCTGACTTTCCCGAGGCGCTGCTTTCCGCGCGGTGTTAAGACCCAGATGTGAAGGGCACGAATTTTACCGTAATAGCCGCGATTACGGGTGACGGTGAGGGCGTAGGTTTGGGTCATGATGGCTTCCGGGATTTATTATGTGATGGATGAAGCGGGTCCTCGTTCTACTCTACCTTTAGGTTGACTACCGCGAGAACCGTTTTATCTCTATCTGTAACAGTTATATTATAATCTCCTGGACGTAAGGCTAGAGACTTTTCCGACAGCGGCGAACGATAGATTAGGTCTTCTGGCGGTGCTGTTTCGGGTCGGCTTTTTTCTCTCGCCGTAATAACTGTGAAGTCTGTTGGTCCGTCAAATTTTGCCATGGTTGGGACGTCTACGAATTTTCGGTCTAGATGGTCTCGAAGCCAGACCGGTCTTTCTCTAAAAGTCTCTGTTGTCGGTGCCGCTAGGATAAGGTCATATCCATTTCGCGATACGGGCGTTCCATCCTGATGTGCTAGAAGGCCGTATCCCAATACAAAGTCGTCAAATTCTTCAGTGCCAAAGCAGTCTGTTTGACTGACCGTTAGTGGGTTAATGCCGCTTAGTTCGGCAAAATACTCTGCCATCCAGACGATGTCAGTATTGTCGTTATACTCCTTGATGTGGTGGTAGCCAGAATAGAGAAAAAACTTCTCATCAGGGTTCGCGCGGACCTGTTCAAGGATGTTTTTGGCCTGTGTGATCTCGCGATGATCGATATCGCTTGCTGCACCGGGCGGCGGCGGAAAAGTATCTTTCCCGTAAGAGAAAAGCGTCAAGCCAGATTTTGATAATCTTTCCGAAATCTGCCCAAATATTGGATCTGACCAGTAGGATAGGGTGGATTTTTTGTCAGACAAAAAGGAAGAACCGCGAAGACCAGTTTCAGCGTTTAGCCACTCCGTTTGATTTGCTCCAAATAGCTCTGATCCAAAATGTGAATACCCTATGGCCTCTAGCTCTTCTGACATCGCGAGGGCGAACAGGCGGTGAAGAGGTTTGAAATGCGACTCATTTAGCATCACCACTTGATGCTTCAAAGCTAAACTACGGATAACAGGGAGTGGGTCGATATATCGGTAGCCATCTTCTTTAGAAGGGCAAGGATGATTTCCAGACTGCATTCGGTAGTCGGAATGTGTAAGTTCGGGTGCTCGCCAATTGTTTGGATAAGTGAAATCAATTTCGTCGTTTGCCAACGTTCCACTCGTATTGATGCTTGGGTCCGTTTCTGGAACGCACGCAGACAAAAGCATTCCTGTTATGCCAACAAAATAAACGAGGCATTTCCGAGCATGGTGCAAATAGTCCCTAACCATCGTCCATTTTCAACGCCGCAATAAACGCCTCCTGCGGTATCTCTACCCGGCCAAACTGCCGCATCCGTTTCTTACCCTTTTTCTGCTTATCCAGCAGTTTGCGTT
>CAZSKH010000142.1:4767-6607 GCA_964607395.1 uncultured Algimonas sp. | reverse complement strand
TTACCCGTGCGCGGCGGCGCAACGATCAAGGCGCGCTGGCCCTTACCAATCGGCGAAACAATATCGATGACGCGGCCCGAATTATCTTTCAGGGACGGATCTTCGATTTCCATTTTGAAGCGCTGGTCAGGATAGAGCGGGGTAAGGTTATCAAAGTGAACCTTATTGCTGGCTTCCTCGATAGAGGAAAAGTTGATGGAGGTGACTTCGGACAAAGCGAAATAGCGTTCATTTTCTTTAGGCGAGAGAATTTCGCCGGAAATCGTGTCGCCTGTTTTGAGACCGAATTTACGGATTAATTTCGGATCGACGTAAATATCATCAGGACCCGGCAAGTAGTTGGCTTCCGGTGCGCGCATAAAGGCGAAACCATCCTTGAGGACTTCGAGCACGCCAGAGCCGATGGTTTTGACATCGTCTTCGGCCAAATCTTTGAGGATGGCAAAAAAGATATCTTGCTTGCGCATAGAGGCGGCGTTTTCGATACCGACTTCTTCTGCGAATTTTATCAGCTCTTTGGGTTTTAGTTTTTTAAGATCATCCAAGGAGATAGCGGTCATCTCATCGAGGTCTTGGTCTAGTAAATTTGTCATGGGGGTATTCTTTTAGTTTGGGAGAGTTTGCTATCCGAGGCAGAACGTATCAAACGTTCAAATCAACAGTGATGTGGTTCGGGGGATGCGACAGGGCCAGGACGGCCTGTTTCTGAAATCTGATATGTGGGAAAAAAAAGAGGGCGTCAAGATAGAACTAAAGGCACATGAAAGACCGATTTTATGTCTGAGACCCTAACTTTTGGCAGAATCTGCTAATTCCTTCTGATTTCAATTGAAGTTTGCAGGTTAAAACCCTTTGATTTCACATATTTCTTCTAACAAGCTTCTCAAACACTCTAATTTTTACATTGGAACATCTTATGTCCGGTATTTTACACCTCGCCATTCCCGCAGGCGACCTCAAGACAACGGTTAAATTTTACACTGACATCCTCGGTTGCACGCTTGGCAACAGTGAAAAAGGCCGTTGGGTGGATGTCAATTTTTGGGGCAATGAACTCACACTACACCAAAGCCAAGAGCAGCTTCCGAATGTCCGTCATGATGTGGATATGGGCGCGGTGAAAGTCCCGCATTTCGGCATTCATCTCACACAAGCAGATTTTGATGGCGTTAAATCGCGCATCGCCAAAGCGGGCCTGACATATATTGATGAGCCTTATCGCCGGTTCATAGGCGAAAAATATGAGCAGGAAACCTTCTTCATTGCTGACCCAAACAATAATGTTCTGGAAATCAAAACCATGATGAACCCGCAAGTCCTTTTCGAGACAGCCGATTAGACCAAATTTATAAACCCCCCGCGCTGGTATAAATACACCGAAAGATAGGCTTCTATAATATTGCCCATCGAATGAGGCTTGCCACAATCGTCACGCAGGTCACACCCGCCAACCAAAGCCCGATGAACCAGGCCCATTTTTTCAAAAGCGCGGGCATTAATGATAGCCTTCATCCGGGTCGACTTTCCCGCGAAACACCCAATAGGCAAAGGCGGTGTAGCCAAGGATGAGCGGAATTAACACACAGGCCCCGACAAACATAAAGATCTGCGAACGGAACGGCGTCGCCGCTTCCAAGATCGTGACATGGGGCGGGATGATATAGGGGAACATCGAAATCCCGAGACCCACAAAGCAAAGCGCAAATAAAAGAAGCGACAGCAGAAACGGCCTATATTCATGATGAGATTTGCGCAGGGACGCCAACATAGTGACGGATATTGCGCCAATGATTATCGGCATTGGAATGGTGACGAATAGCCCGGGTTTTTGAAACCAGCG
>CAZSKH010000142.1:0-4667 GCA_964607395.1 uncultured Algimonas sp. | reverse complement strand
CGATATTCAAACGCCACGCCCCGAAAGACGAGTGCGAGCAACATGGCTATAATCGGCACATAAAGCGCAGGCATGATGATCGCATAAGCCAAAGGAAAAGCGGCCATCAACCCCCCGCCACCCAGCACCAGCCAAGTTTCATTCCCATCCCAGACAGGGGCGACCGTATTCATCAACAAATCACGATCTTTTTTCTGCTTATAAAACGGATAGAGAATGCCAAGGCCCAAATCGAACCCATCCAACACGACATATATATAAACGGCTAAAGCCAACAGCCCCGCCCAAGCATAGGCCAGCCAGGGGACGACTTCCATTCCGGTGATCGCTGCGCTTTCCATCAGTCCTTACCCCCACCCAGATCGGTTTGATCTTTAACTTGCTGCGCAGGCGTAATCCCGGAGGTTCGGATAGGGCCTTCATCAGCGGCGCCGACCCCTTTCTCGCCAAACTTCGGTGGTTTTTTCATGAGCCGCAGGATATAAAACACGCCCGCGCCAAAAACGAAAAAATAGACAATAATAAAGGCCAATAGCGACGCACCCACGGCAGGGGCTTCGAGGGGAGAGGCAGACTCGCTGGTACGCATGAGACCGTAAATCGTGTAAGGTTGCCGCCCAACTTCGGTTGTTATCCAGCCCGCGAGTACCGCGACCAAGCCGCTAGGCCCCATCAGCAGCGCCGCGCGGTGGAGCCATTTTGCCTCATAGAGCCGCCCCCGGAACCGCGCCCATAATCCGAACAGGCCGACGCCAAGCATCAAAAAGCCAATCCCCACCATGATACGGAAGGACCAAAAGACAATCGCAACAGGCGGTTGATCTTCATCTGGGATTGTATCAAGGCCGTCCAGAGGTGCGTTAAGGTCATGTTTCAAAATCAGAGACGAAAGCTTCGGGATGCCGACCGCATATTTCAGCTCCTGATTTTCATCATCTGGAATGCCGAACAAATATAATGGCGCGCCTTCTGGGTGGCTTTCATAATGCCCTTCCATCGCCATGACTTTTGCGGGTTGATGTTCCAGCGTGTTAATGCCGTGCAGATCGCCAAGAACAATTTGCAACGGCGCCGTCACAGCAATCATCCACATCGCCATAGAGAACATTTTCTGTACGCCGATATTATCTTTGCGGCCTTTCAATAAATGCCACGCCCCAACGCCGCCCACGATAAAGGCGGTTGTGAGGTAAGCGGCCGTGAGCGTATGCGCGAGGCGGTAAGGAAAAGACGGATTGAAGATAATCTCCATCCAATTGACGGGCATGAACTGTCCGTTCTCTGCGATGATGTGCCCTTGCGGCGTGTGCATCCAGCTATTCACCGACAATATCCAAGTCGCAGAGAGCGCGGTCCCGAACGCCACCATGAGGCAGGCAAACATATGCAGCTTCGCCCCAACCCTATCGCGGCCAAAAAGCATGATGCCCAAAAATCCCGCCTCCAAGAAAAACGCCGTTAGCACTTCATAGGCCATGAGCGGCCCAATGACGGGACCTGCTCGGTCAGAGAACACCGACCAGTTGGTCCCAAACTGATAGGACATAGTAATGCCGGAGACGACGCCCATGGCGAAACTGATCGCGAATATTTTTATCCAAAATTTGAAAAGCCGAAGATAGACTTCATCCTTCGTCAAAAGGTAACGCCCATTCAAAACTGCCAAATAGGACGACAGGCCAATTGTGAAAGCTGGAAAGATAAAATGAAACGCAATCGTAAAAGCAAATTGAATCCGCGCCAATAATATGGCGTCAAAACCTTCGAACAACATTATCATCATGCAGAGCACTTCACGTTTTCTTTGGCGCTCCCCTTAGAATTAGAAGTGAAGGCGCACAAGGCGACGTTTTGACATATCGGAGTTGCGCAGACGGGCGAGGCAGACTGTCGCAACTAGGAAGCAGCCTTCGGCTTATTGAGGCTTTTCTTGACACGCGGGCAATTAGGGTGCTGTTTCAAATCTAAAGCCATAGGGCTGCACCTAAAGCCGCCAAACTGGGATAAGAATATGAAACAGATGCAAGGTTTGGACACTGTCTTTGTTGCGATGGAGCGCCCGATTGCACCCCTGCATATCGGCTCCGTTTTGATTTATGATCCCTCCACGGCACCGGGCGGTTTTGTTCGGTTTAAGGATATCCTCGCCTTCATCGAAGGCCGCCTTCAGCTCTGCGACACGATGCGGCAGAAAATGGTGAAGGTCCCCTTTGGCCTCGATTATCCCTATTGGGTTCAAGACAGTAGTTTCGACATTGAATATCATGTTCGCCATATCGCCCTACCAGAGCCCGGGGATTGGCGGCAGCTTTGTATTCAAGCCGCCCGCATATTTGCGCGGCCGCTGGATCTCTCGCGTCCGCCCTGGGAAATTACCGTTGTCGGCGGTTTGGATAATATTCCCGGCGTGCCCAAAGGCTCTTACGCGATGCTAACCAAGGTTCACCATTCTGCCATCGACGGTGTGTCGGGAATCGATATGATGAACGCCCTGCACACGATGACGGTGGATAAGGATGCGCCGCTGCCGCCGGATAGCTGGCGGCCGGAAGCTGACCCCAGCCAGATCGGAATGTTCACGCGCGGATATGGCCGTAATCTGTTGAACCCGATACGCCAGGCGAAAGCCATGCGCCACACAGTGCCGGGCATGTTTCGCACGGCCAAAGGTTTCATCAAAAAAGAATTCGATTTTAAAGCTCTGATGCAAGCCCCGAAAACACGGTTCAACGGCACTGTGTCCCCGCACCGTATGTTCGACGCGCGGACCTATCCGCTAAAAGACATTAAAAGCATTCGCGCATTGGCTGAAGGAGCAAAGCTCAACGATGTTATGCTCTCGATCACGGGCGGCGCTATGCGGCTTTATCTGGAGCGCTATAATGAACTGCCCGACACATCCGTGACAACCATGGCGCCCATTTCTGTGCGGGACGATTCTGAGAAAAACAGTATGGGCAATCAAGTGTCAGCGATGTTTGTCCCGCTGGGCTCCCATATTGGGTCTGCGCAAGAGCGAATGAAATATGTCACGGAAGAAACGATAAAAGCGAAAAACTTCACTGGCGCTATGGGCGCGCGGCAAATGACAGAAATGGCGAAACTGGCCCCCGCGCCGATGATGAATATCGGCGCGAAAGTCTTTTCACAGCTTAAGCTCGCAGACCACATCAAACCTGTCGTCAATACAGTTGTCACAAATGTTCCGGGGCCGCCCGTGCCGATTTACTCTGCCGGGGCGCAGCTCATCGATATGTTCGGCCTTCTCTGTTTGGTGGACGGATGTAAGCTCGGCCATGTTATAAATAGCTATGTCGATAAGGTCACCCTGTCATTCACGGCCTGCCGGAGCGCTATTCCAGATCCTGACTTTTATTCCGAATGTCTGCAAACCAGTTTTGAGGAACATATGAATGCCCTCAAAACGCTTGAGGCCGCAGTCTCGAAGACCAGCGCAAAAAAGGCTCCGGCCCCCAAGGTAAAAACTGTGCGGAAAAAGATTAAAACCGACAAAACAATGCCAAAGGCGAAAAGCTCTGCGAAACCTAAACCTCGGAAGTCAAAACCAAACGGCACTGCAAAAAAGCAGTAACCGACTGTTATTGAAATCCCTGCAAGGTCAAAATTACCCTAAGTCGGGGCCTCGCCTTTAAAGGACACTTTATGTCTATCTCTTTGACATCTTCAAAAATCGCCCCTCAAGGCATGGCTCAGCTTGGCCTGTCCCGCAAAGGCCCGGCCCTATTTTGGACTCTAACAGAAGGCGGCCGCGCCAGTTTGGAAATGGCGAGTTTTGTTGCGCTGCGGCGCCGGCTTTTGAAACATCTGCCGAAGGGCGACGGACATCCCGTGATTTTCTTCCCTGGCTTTGTCGCCAGTGACCGCTCCACCAAACCTATGCGCAGGCTGCTAGAGGGCTTGGGATATGAGACCTATGGCTGGGGTCTTGGCCGCAATTTGAAATTCAATCCAACGCGCGAAGCCAAGATGAATTTACTGCTTGAAAAAGTCTACAAAACCCATGGCCGGAAAGTCTCCATTGTCGGCTGGAGCCTTGGCGGCGTCTTTGCCCGCGAAGTGGCGAAATCCAATCCGCATATGGTCCGCAGCGTGATCTCACTGGGCAGTCCAATTTCCGGCGATATGGAACATTCCAATGCCGGACGCCTCTATGAATTTTTCAATGGAAAACCAGACGCCGCAATGGAGGCCCGCTTGAAATCCATCAGCACCGCCCCGCCCGTGCCGACGACCTCTATCTATACCAAAACAGACGGCGTTGTGGCCTGGAAAGGCTCGATCCAACGTCCCGGCAAAACGCCGTCTGAAAATATCTGCGTCCCGGCCAGCCATGTCGGCCTTGGCGTAAATCCGCTCGTTATGTTTGCCTTAGCGGATCGCCTTGCGCAGCCCGAAGATAAATGGACCCCCTTTGAAGCAGAAGGTTTCTCGCGTTTCGTCTTTAAATAGGGGATAGGAAATACCGATCTGCCACATGGTGTTTTATTGAAACCCGCCTATAAAAGGATCTGATGAAACATCTTGGCGGATTGCTATTCTCTCTCTTATTTGCGGCCTTGGCGCTGCTTGCCTTTAATCCTTATCTCGTCGTAAGAATCCAAAATGAGATTAGCTTTCTCTGGATAGACCCGCCGGAAAAGGCGCCG
>CAZSKH010000141.1:0-6638 GCA_964607395.1 uncultured Algimonas sp. | reverse complement strand
ATTAATGTGAACGACTCTGTCACCAAGTCGAAATTCGACAATAAATATGGCTGTAAAGAATCACTTGTTGACGGCATTCGCCGCGCGACTGACACGATGATGGCCGGTAAGACCGCTGTTGTTTTGGGTTACGGCGATGTCGGCAAAGGCTCCGCAGCTTCGCTTGCAGGCGCTGGCGCGCGTGTGAAGGTCACAGAAGTCGATCCAATCTGCGCGCTTCAAGCCGCCATGGATGGTTTCGAAGTCACTACTTTGGAAGACGCTGTCGCGACGGCTGACATCTTTGTCACGACAACGGGCAATAAGGACGTCATCCGCATCGAGCATATGCGCGAGATGAAGGATATGGCGATTGTTGGTAATATCGGTCACTTTGACAATGAAATCCAAGTTGCGGCGCTCAACAACCACAAATGGACAAACATCAAAGACCAAGTGGACATGATTACCTTCCCATCTGGTAACCGGATGATCTTGCTCTCTCAGGGCCGCCTTTTGAACCTCGGTAATGCGACCGGTCATCCTTCTTTCGTGATGTCTGCCAGCTTTACAAACCAAGTCTTGGCGCAAATGGAATTGTGGGAAGACAGCAAAGCGTCAAAGCGCAAATATGAAAATAAAGTCTACATGCTGCCGAAGCACTTAGACGAAAAAGTTGCGCGCTTACATCTGGAAAAAATCGGCGTGAAGCTGACAGAAATGACCGAAGAGCAAGCCGATTATATCGGTGTTGCAAAAGCCGGCCCTTACAAGCCGGAACATTACCGTTACTAAGCCTAACTCACAGGCGGCGCTGATGTGCCGCCTTACTCCCTCAATTTTAAACCTGTATAATTTTCATAAAAGCCTCTGAAATAATAATAAAAAGCCCAACGCCGAAAACGGCAAAAGAGCCTTAAAACTAGGAGTGTCACATGGCACGTCAAACTTACTATTTTACTTCTGAATCCGTATCAGAAGGTCACCCAGATAAAGTTTCTGATCGTATTTCCGATGAAATTGTCGATCTCTATTTCCGTAAATCTGTCGCAGCTGGCATGTCCCCTTGGGATGTACGCGTTGCGGCTGAAACGCTTACGACAACCAATAAGGTTGTCATTGCGGGCGAAACGCGCGGCAAAGACGTCTCCAAAGATGAGATTGAAGCCGTGGCACGCGCTGCGATCAAAGACATTGGCTATGAGCAATCCGGGTTTCACCACGCCCACGCTGATGTGGAGGTCCTCCTTCACGCGCAATCCGTAGATATTGCGGCTGGCGTTGATGAAGGCACAGGCACACATAAAGAAGAAGGCGCGGGCGATCAGGGCATTATGTTTGGATATGCCTCCAATGAAGTGCCTGATGCGCTTATGCCAGCTCCGATCTATTACAGCCATAAGATCCTAGAACGCCTCGCAGAAGTGCGCCATTCAGGCGAGGCCAAAGGCCTCGAACCTGACGCGAAGTCACAGGTTTCTATTCGCTATGAAAATGGCAAACCTGTTGCGGCCTCCGCGATCGTGCTCTCAACACAACATGCCGACGGACTTACCCCGTCGGACATTTCCGATATTGTTAAACCCTATATCGAAGAGACATTACCTGAAGGTTGGATCACGAAAGACACGGTGTTCCATATCAACCCAACTGGGAACTTCGTTATTGGCGGTCCTGACGGAGATGCAGGTCTCACTGGACGTAAAATCATTGTCGATACATATGGCGGGATGGCCCCGCATGGCGGCGGCGCGTTCTCCGGTAAGGATCCAACAAAGGTTGACCGTTCGGCTGCTTATGCGTCGCGCTATTTGGCGAAAAACATTGTGGCCTCTGGTCTGGTAGATTGGGCTAATATCCAGCTTTCCTACGCCATTGGCGTTGCCGAGCCGACATCTGTGTATATCGAACTCGACTCCCAACATGCGGCTCTGGCTGAGCGTTTGGAGCAAATCTTGCCGAAATTAATGAGCCTCACCCCGCGCGGTATTCGGTCGCATTTGAACCTAAACCAAGCGATTTACGCGCGGACGGCTGCTTATGGTCACTTTGGCCGTACACCAGATGGTGATGGGGGTTTCTCTTGGGAGAAAACGGATTTGGTCGACGCGATTAAAGCGCAGCTTTGAGTCCGGCCACTGACCCTCTCACATGCGTTGCGATAATCGTCGGAGCGCACGGGGTTCATGGAGCCGTGAAGGTGAAATCCTTCACACAAAACCCTGAAGATTTTTTGAGTTATGGCCCCCTGTTGAACGCAGAGGGCCATATTATTTTGACGCCAAAAAACCCGCGTCCTATCAATAATGCTTTCACGATGCGCTCACCGGAAATTCAAACCCGAGAGCAAGCGATGGCGATGAAGGGCACGCAATTATTTGTGCCGCGCAGCGCATTCCCCGAGCCCGATGAGGATGATTTCTATTATTCCGATCTTGTCGGATTGGATGTTAAATCCACCGACGGGAAACGCATCGGCAAGGTGGTTGGCGTTCAGGATTTCGGCGCGGGACCGATGCTGGACATTCAACCGGTCAAAACGGCAGAAAACCAGAACAGTTTTTATCATCCCTTCACGAAGACCGCCGTCCCAAAGGTCGACATCAAGGCGGGACGCCTTATCATTCATATTGAAGAGGCTATTATGGGCCGTGCTCCAAGCTCTGGACCCAAACTCGATGATGATGACGACGAAAGCGAAAGTGAAATCTGACGTCTTGGTTTGGGGATAATCGAAACCTAGGAGCCTCATGTCAAAGCCAGATACATTCTGCACAGAATTTCACGGGCATTTTCGCGCGGAGCCTGCTACGGTCTCTCTATGACATTGGACGCCAACATAAAGACGACGCCGCCTAAACTCATGCAGGCTATTCGCCTTGCCATGGCCGGAACGGAATCCGTTCAAGAACGGCTGGATGATTTCGTGGTTGCCATTCAATCCTCCATGAAGGTCAGGGTCGCCTCCATTTACCTCTTGCGTCCGGGCTCGGAATTGGAACTCTCCGCGACGGAAGGGCTAAAGAAATCTGCTGTCCATAAAACACGGATGAAACCGGGTGAAGGTTTGGTTGGCCACGTGGCTTTGACGGCGCGTCCCTTGAACCTGGCTGACGCGCCCGCGCACCCGCTTTTCTCCTATCGCCCTGAAACCGGAGAGGACCCTTTCAAGAGCTTCTTAGCCGTGCCGATTTTGCGCGGCGGTCGCACCCTCGGCGTTTTGGTTGTGCAAAGCGAACAGGCCCGCACATTTACCGAAGCGGAAGTCGAAGATTTGCTGACGGTCGCTATGGTACTCGCCGAAATTATTGTCGACGATGAACGGGTCGGCGGAAAGAAAGGCAAGCTGAAAGGCATCACCCTGGCGTCCGTCAAACCCGAGCGGTTCGAGGGCAAAGCCTTTGCGCCGGGTCTGGTGCGCGGCTCGGCGCATTTACATTTGCCGCCCGTCGCGCCTGCGAATTTGCTGGCGGAAAATATCACTGTTGAACAAAACCGTTTGGAAGACGGTATCAAAATCTTACGCGCGAGCGTCGACGCAATGGTCTCCGGCGAAGCTGCGTCTTTGTCGCGTGCATCCAAAGAGATTTATGAAACCTACCGTATGTTCGCCTATGACCGGAAATGGGTCAAACGTTTGCGCGAAGCGGTGTCTTCCGGCCTGACATCAGAGGCGGCGGTTGAGCGGGTGCGCAATGAACATCGCGCGCGGTTGATGAAAGCCAATGACCCTTACCTGCGCGCGCGTCTCCATGATTTGGAAGATTTGGCAAACCGCCTTATTCGCGCGCTGGGCGGGGAACAGCTCGGCCCCGGCAACCGGAAACTATCTGACGATGCTATTCTCTTCGCGCGTGAGCTCGGCCCAGCGGAGCTTTTGGATTATGATCGAAAAAAACTGCGTGGGATTGTGTTGGAAGATGGCTCTGCCACGTCTCATGCCGCCATTATTTGCCGCGCCTTGGGTATTCCACTCGTGGGACGCACGGACGGGATCCTGGCCCTGATTGAGACAGGGGATGCGGTTCTCGTCGACGGCGAGGCCGGTGTCGTGCATATTCGTCCGTTGGAATCTGTTGACGATAGTTTCACCCTGCGCATGAATGTAAAAGGCGAGCTCGCCCGCGCTTATGACGCCATTAAACTCCAGCCCAGCGTCACAAAAGACGGTCAGTCTATGTCGCTCTTGTTAAATGCGGGGCTCCTCGTTGACCTCCCGCAATTGGATCAAGTCGGGGCTGATGGGATTGGGCTTTTCCGCACCGAATTTCAATTTATGGTCAGCGATTTCATGCCCAAGCTGAAAGAGCAAACTGCACTTTACCGCGAGGCGATTGAAGCGGCGGGAACCCGGCCCGTCACGTTTCGGACCTTGGATTTGGGCGGTGATAAAATCCTGCCCTATATTGATCCCGTTCCCGAAGAAAACCCGGCCATTGGGTGGCGCGCGATCCGGATTGCATTGGATCGTCCGGGGCTTATGCGCTACCAACTTCGCGCGCTTGTGGCCGCAGGGGCCAATCGTCATTTGCGCGTTATGTTTCCGATGGTGACGACCGTGGACGAGATGATACAGGCCCGCGCGTTGTTCGACAGAGAGGTTGACCGTGCCTCATCTCTGGGTCTGGACTTGCCGAAAAAAATAGAAGTCGGCGTGATGCTCGAGACGCCGTCTTTGGCCTGGCAAGTCTCTGCGGTCTGTGATCATGCGGATTTTGTTAGCGTCGGCGCAAATGATCTCATGCAGTTTTTCTTTGCGGCGGACCGTGACAATGCGCGCGTATCTGACCGGTATGATCCGCTTCATCCGGCGTTTTTATCGGTTCTGAAATTTATCGCCGACCGTTGCGCCAAGAACGACACGCCCATTTCGGTTTGCGGTGAAATCGCAGGCCGACCCCTCGAGGCTGTTACATTGGCGGCTTTGGGCTACCGCCGGCTCTCTATGCCCGTCACGGGAATTGGCCCCGTCAAAGCCGCGCTCATGAAATTAGATACGCAGGATTTGGCGAGCGTGTTACTGCCCCATATAGGCGTTGAATCTCGACTATCCTCCTTGCGCGAAACCGTGCAAGACTACTGCACACATAACGCAATCCCGATTTAAGCGTAAGGTTAGCTATGAAACGTTTTATTTTACTGGCGGCGTTTTTGGCCGCCTGTCAGCCGACAGGGGATAGCGCAAAGCTCCCGATAGAAAAGACCACAACGAATGCCGTTCAAGACGATGTTGTGGCTCTGCGCTTGAACGACCCCGTGTCTGAACCGCGCGCCTGCATTATTCCCATTCAGATTGAAAATGGATTGGATGATCCAACCAGTGTGACCATGATTGCATTTAATCTGACCGGCCCGGGTGAAGACGCCAAGGGCAATATGTTTGCGCCGGTAGCAGACGCCGGTGAAATTTCAGAAGCTCGCGTTATCGTCGAAGGTCAAAGCTGTGACGCCTATGACACGATTAGCATCCCAGAAATTCGCTGCACATCTGGTGAAGAGACCTGCGACGGGAAGATAAAACTCATCGACGGCGGCGGCCTAGGTTTCTCTCAATCCGGTTAGTTAGATCGCGTGTAGGTAGATGTTGTTCCGGCATATGTGAGGGAGACTTTATCTGCGGTCCAATTTGAAATCGTGTAGCAAATTCGGCTGTCAGTCTCGATTGTCCAAATTTGAAAGCCGCCATAAGTCGGGGCGGATTTTTCAACAGGTTGCGGGTCGTCACAGCTTTTGACGGGCTGCCATTGGTCGCGAGACATTTCCTCATCCTCATAAAACTCTCGGTAGGTTTCCGAATTGAACGTCAACATATAATTTGCGTCTTCCACGGATTGCCAATTTCCGATTAGTCCGGTTTTAATTTCGGGCGAAGGCGCTGTTGCCGTGTCCGCGCATCCTGTCAAAATCAGAGCCGCGAGAATTGACGATGTAAGGGCAAAGGTCTTCATTAGAGCGACTCCGGATAGATCGGACGGATGTCGTATGGGATGTCGTCCAAATTATTGAGAACGGTCTCTGCGGCAGCGTCTAGCGGCAGATATTTATCCAAGAAAGCCTTGGCCTTATCATAATCTCCATCGCCTTGTATCATGACGATTTTCCCAGTGAGGTCAGAAATGGCTTGCTCCAGCTTATCGAAGTCTAGATGGAAATATTTCTTCTCCTCATTCCATTCTGCGGCTCCAACTTCGCGGAAGTAATTATATTGGAAGGCTGCGCCTTTGGCATGGGCCGCGCCTGTGCCGAACCGCATGGACCGGAATTTTCCGGTGAAATAGGTCGCAAGAAAGGCTTCGCGATCGGCAATATCCAGCTCGTCGCGCTTCATCATATAGAGGATATTATAAGCGCCCATGACGTCGGCTTTGCCCTCTTCTAATCCTGAAGACAGGTCTTTGAGCTGTGCGTTTACAGTGGTCTCTTGGCCGTTGATCGTGATAGTTCCAGGTCCAAGTGAATGAGATAATTCGTGGAAGAGCGTATTATTCCCCATCCATTTTTTCGCGGTCAATTTGGCTTGATCGGGTGCTAGGACCCGCTCACCAATGGGCGAAAGGATGCGGTCATATTTGGCGCCAAGCACATTATTCAGGATGACTTTCTTTGCGCCTTTGGCTTCGCGCACACGCTCATCATTGGGCAGGTTAAAGGCAATAGTC
>CAZSKH010000140.1:0-6673 GCA_964607395.1 uncultured Algimonas sp. | reverse complement strand
CGGTCTATAAATCTGTCTGGCATGAACCCGCAGAGTTTCCGGGTGATGAAGCCCCCTTGATCAGGATTACCCGAGCCCAAGCCGCCGGCATACAGATGCGGCTTGGCGACGACGCACAGGTCGAGATTGCTATGCGTTACGGCAATCCATCCATCGGATCTGGATTGGACGCTCTGAAGGCCAAAGGCTGCACACGCATTGCGGTGCTGCCACTTTACCCGCAATTCGCCGGTGCAACTACAGCCTCCGTCTATGACGGCGTCGCGATGGCGCTGGAGACACGTATGGATGTTCCGGAGTTGCGGTTCCTGCGCCATTATTATGATTATCCGAGATATATCGCAGCCTTGGCGGAGAGTGTCGATACCCACCTGTCAACGCTGGGTTGGACTCCGGATGTAATCATGACGTCATACCACGGCTTGCCGCAGAGCTATGTCGATAAAGGTGACCCATATCAGGCTGAATGTCTCGAAACGACAGCCTTGCTTCGCGCGCATATGGGGAAATCGGAAGGTGAGCTTTATGCGACCTTCCAATCCCGCTTCGGTCCCAAAGCGTGGTTGCAGCCATATACGGATAAAACACTGGAAGCGCTGCCGGAAACTGGCGTTAAGAAAGTTGCCGTGATGATGCCGGGCTTCTCATCGGATTGTCTCGAAACATTAGAAGAAATCGCGATTGAAGCGAAAGAGAGTTTCGAGGAGCATGGTGGAACGCACTTCACCGCCATTCCGTGTTTGAATGCGGATGCGGCTCATCTGGACCTGCTGACGGATCTCGCAAAGGAACGACTGCTAAACGGCTGGCTTTAGCCGTTCGAAAATATCTTGAATGGTCAGGCTCGTATCGAGAATGACATTAGATGCGATTGTACCATCCGCCAGCGCGGCATAATCATTCGCTCGTGACGCTAAGAGCTTCGGGTAAGACTCTAAAATTGCAGCCTCCGGGTCTTGGCCGGGTTTGCAGCTGAAATGCCCATTCCACATCAAGGGCTTTGGCTGTTTGAAATACTGTGTTTTCAAACGTTCCACCGCGTCCTTTGAGGCAGCAATATGAATGATATACCAATTGCTTGCGAGGTTTTCTTGAACAAACTTTTCGGTGTATATCACGCTTCCGGTTGTGTCTAAAATGGCGTTGCCGGTTTGGCTCTCCAAGGCTTTCTGTGTGGCCACGCTTTCCAAGGCTTTCGACTCAGCTTCGCGGGCTTCATATCCGTCTGAATAGGGTTGCCCTTGCCAAGCAGCAAAAGCGTCCATATCATCATGACCTAGCGTCTCGCGAATGAGTTTATCAACCTCGATCAGGTCGAAATCAAAGGCCGTCGCAAGGCGCATCCCGGTATAGCTCTTGCCAATATTTGACATGCCAATAAGCGCAATCCGCAAATTACCTTGCGCATAGCGCCGCTCAAATTCCGCCCGGGTGAGCTGCATCAGGCGTGCATGGCCAAATAATCTGATAGGTCCGTCAACGTTGGCCCCATGATATGCATCCGCTTCTTTTTCCGCATCGCCTTTGCAAGCGGGGCAGGCATTGGAATGTCTGTGTGCAGAATACGTTCGACACTGTCCGCGAATTTAGCCGGGTGAGCTGTTCCGACAGTAATCCGCGTGAAAGGAAGCTCTATGTCTTCCGCGAATTTTTCCATCGCCAAATGCCCCACGGCGGTATGCGGGCACATGGTGTAACCCGTTTCCGTATGTATGCGGCGAATGTGACGCTCCGTCTCAGTGTCAGAAAATGACGCCCCCCAACAGACCTTAACGATATCCGCATATGCCTCACCGAAAAGGGACAGAATACGCGGGAAATTATTGGGCCGTCCAATATCCATCGCGTTTGAGAGTGTCGGCACGCTTGGACGCGGGTCATACTTGCCTGTCGAAAGGTAATCGACAAACGGATCATTCGCATTATTTCCGACAACAAACCGATCAATCGGAGCCCCCATCTTTTTGGCGATAAGGCCTCCGGTCAGATTGCCCAAATTCCCCGACGGGATGGCATAAACAAGAGGCCGTTTTGGGTAGGCGGCTTTCGCCTGTAAAGATGTCCAGAAGTAATAGAAACTCTGCGGGATAACCCGGCCAACATTGATTGAGTTGGCACTCATCAGGCTGTGCTTTTCCGTCAGCTCTGCATCACCAAAGGCCGATTTCACAAGCTGTTGGCAATCATCAAAAGTTCCGTCGACACAGATCGCTTTCACATTTGAGCGGGCGGTTCCCATCGTTGTGAGTTGTTGCTCTTGAACTTTACTTACGCCGCCTTTTGGGAAGAGAATGAAGACTTTAATGCCATCCTGATCCAAAAACGCATCGCCGATCGCGCCGCCTGTGTCGCCCGATGTTGCGACCAATATGGTGCGTTTTTGGTTGGCCTCGCCCATCAAATGGCTGGCAGCCCGTCCCATAAATCGAGCTGCGAAGTCTTTGAAGGCTAGCGTTGGACCATGGAACAACTCCAAGACAAAATCCTCGGCATCAGGCGCGAGGGCAGGGTTGAGGGTCTCGCCCGCTAATGTCACCATTGGCACTTCATAATCATAGGCGTCACGACACAGGACCTTGAGGTCATCAGCCGAGAAGCGCTCGTCCGTAAAATGGACGGCTAGTTCTGCGGCACAATCCGCGAAAGACATAGCGCCGAGGCGCGCGGTTTTATCAGCGGTAAAATGCGGTATCTGTTCCGGCATCCAAAGGCCGCCATCCGGTGCGAGGCTGGCCAATAGGGCGTCTCCAAATGAGGCCTTAACCCGAGAGTCTTTGTGCGAGTGGTAATTCATGCGCGCTCACATAACGTAGAGGAAAATTTGCGCAAGGTTTTACCGCGATCTGACTGTATGAGCGAGGATATTTACCATTGTCGCATGTGCGGGCACTGCGCCCCTATTCGTTATTTTATGAGGCCGGTCTGCACGGTATCGCAAAGTTTCGCCTTCAGCCGCCGACCACGTCTCGCCCTCGACACTCACCTCTAAATGGCCCGATAGGATGGTCAGGTTCTCGATAGAGCCTTGGGGGTGAGGTGAGCTTTCGAGAACGCCGCCGCTCAGGGCTTTGAAATCATACCATTGCACAAATTGAACCGTATCCATCGACCCGATGATGCGCAGCTCGCACAACCCGTCTTCTGACATCAAGTGCGGCGTATCCTGAATACGGGTGTGTTGAACGAGTGCTGTTACGCTCGGCGCCTCGGACACCATCGCCTCAACACTGGTGCCGAGCGCTTGTGAAAGGCGCGAAAGCGTTGCTAAAGTTGGGTTCGTCTCATTTTTTTCGATTTGTGAAATCATAGACTTGGCAACACCGGAAACGCTCGATAAGTCCCCGAGGGACATTTTGTCAGCTGTGCGAAGGCGCAAGATCGTTTGTCCAAGTTTTTCGGACAAGGCTTCTGTCTCGGGGCAAGGTTCGCGTTTTTGTCGGGCCATAAAGTTTTCGTGTAGATATGGATTTACGTTTCAACGTTCTATATATAGAACGCAATCGTTCAATCAAGTGAACACATAAAACTGGATATACCAACCCCTCATGCAATATTTGCCCCTACATTTCGACACGCGCGGCAAAGCAATTCTGATCATTGGCGGCGGCCCCGCAGCTGAGGCCAAGCTGCGGACGTTGCTTAAGACCGAAGCTGAGCTGCGCGTTGTCTCGGATCAGATAAGCCCCGAGATTAGCCGCTGGTCGGAGCAGGGGATAATAACCCATGTTGCGCGCGCCTTCACGCCCAGCGATTTTGACGGCGTTTCATTGGTCTATGCCGCGACAGAAGATGACACCTATAATGGCGAGATCGCGGATATGGCGGCGGCGCGGCAAATTCCGGCCAATGCGGCGGATTACAAAACGGCCTGCCGGTTCATTACACCAGCCCTTGTCGACCGCGCACCCGTGACGGTTTCAATTGGAACTGCGGGAACAAGCCCGGCTTTGGCGCGAGCACTGAAAGCAGATTTGGAAACGCGCCTCCCACCGGAGACCGGTAAATTCGCGCTCAAAACCAATGCGTTACGCACAAAAGTGAAGGCACTTATGCCCGATCTCGCTGACCGTCAGCGCTTTTGGGCGAGCATATTGGGCGGCAAAGATTTGACGGCTCAATTAAGGGTCTCCGCTGAAGAATTGGAGGCCCAGGTTGATGCTGAATTAGCTGGTGAAGATGAAATCGCAGGTAAAGTCCTTCTGGTCGGCGCAGGCCCAGGCGATCCCGACATGCTGACCACCGGTGCCCGCCGCGCGCTCCACGCTGCGGACGTCATTGTTTATGACCGCCTCGTCAGTGACGGCGTGATGGAATTAGGTCGCCGCGAAGCTGAATATATATATGTCGGAAAAACCCCGGGCGAGCCGTCCATTGGGCAGGCCGCGATCAATGATATTCTAATAGAAAAAGCTCGCGAGGGCTTAGCGGTTGTTAGGCTGAAATCTGGCGATCCTCTAATCTTTGGACGTGCTGATGAGGAAATAGACGCGCTGCAAGCTCATAATATACCTGTGCAAATCATCCCGGGAATCACATCTGCCGCAGCAGCAGCAGCGGCAATCAATGCGTCGCTCACGACACGCGGGACGAATAAGGCAATCTCCTTGCTAACTGGGCATGATGCCAAGGGCTTTGCAGAGCAGGATTGGGTCTCGCTCGCGCGTCCCGGTGGGCGGGCTGCTGTCTATATGGGCGTCGGCGCAGCGCGCTTTATCCAGGGGCGCTTAATGCTGCACGGCGCGGAAGCTGATCGTCCCGTTACTGTGGTCGAAAATGCCTCACGCCCGAACCAGATTATCACTTACACAACCTTAAAAAACTTGCCGGATGACATCGCTGCGGCAGGTATAAAGGGGCCTGCTATCCTGCTAATCGGATATGCAGAGCGCCGCGCAGAGACAGAAACACGAGTCGCCATATGAGTACGTTAAAACATAAGGGCAAAGGCCCGCAGGCTATGACCGCAAATGAGCTACGCGACGGCTTTAATGTCTGGCTGGATGAAAATCTGGATTGGTCACGCGATTACGCAAAAGCTCTGCGCACAGAAGATCAAGATATGATCGACCGCATGCAGTTAAAGGCCGAAACCGATGAGGCGAAAAACATCGTCGTCGGCACATATTTTATTGATGTTGAACCGGACACAGGTAAGCCTGTGCGTTACCGCGAAAAATTCCGCGTCAACGGGCCATCCTATGACACAGCCGATTTGCTGGAGGCGAAATAATGTATCGCTATGATGAATTTGACGCCCAATTTGTGGCCGAACGCACGAAGCAATTCCGGGGGCAGGTAGAACGCCGCTTAGCTGGCCGATTGAGCGAAAATGAGTTCCGCCCGCTCCGCCTCATGAATGGCTTATATCTCCAACTTCACGCCTATATGCTGCGGGTCGCCATTCCATACGGCACCCTCAACAGTGAACAATTCCGCATGCTCGCCCATTTGGGCGAAAAATATGACCGTGGTTATGGCCATATTACGACCCGTCAGAACATGCAATATAACTGGCCGAAACTGCCAGATGTGCCGGATATGCTGGATGATCTTGCCAGTGTTCAAATGCACGCCATCCAGACCTCTGGGAACTGCATCCGCAATGTGACCTGCGATCCCTATGCAGGTGCGACAGCTGAAGAGATTGAAGACCCGCGCCCTATGGCGGAGCTGATCCGTCAGTGGTCGACACTTCATCCGGAATTCAGCTTCCTGCCCCGCAAATTCAAAATCGCAGTAACAGCGGCCGAGAAAGATCGCGCCCTCATCAAAGCGCATGACATTGGTATTCAAACCGTTCGCAATGACGCAGGTGAGATCGGCTATAAAATCATCGTAGGGGGTGGTTTGGGCCGTACGCCGATCATTGGCCAGACCTTGCGGGAGTATCTGCCTAAGCAGGAATTACTCGCTTTTCTGACAGCGGCTCTGCGCGTCTACAACCGCTATGGCCGCCGCGATAATAAGTATAAAGCCCGCATTAAAATTCTTGTCCAAGAGACTGGAATTGAAGCCTTTCGTGAGCAAGTCGAAGCTGAATATGCGACGATTGACATTAGCGATATTGCGGTCTCCGACGCGGAACGCGAGCGCATAAAATCCTACTTCGCGTCGCCTGATTTTGAAACACTTGAGAATGATCCGGCGGACTACGTAAAAGCTCTGGAAGACAATCAAGCCTTCCGTCTCTGGGCCAAAAACAATGTCGTCGATCACAAAGCTGACGGCTACGCGATCGTGAACATCTCGCTAAAGCCAATCGAGCTCGCGCCCGGCGACATTACGGCAGAGCAAATGCGGGCAACGGCTGATCTGGCCGATAAATACTCATTCGGCGAACTCCGCACAACGCATCAGCAAAACCTCGTTCTGCCCCATGTGAAACAATCGGACCTCTTCGCTCTATACCAAGAGCTTGAGAAAATTGGACTCGCGACAGCGAATATCAATCTTATCTCGGACATAATCTGTTGCCCCGGCATGGATTTCTGCGCGCTAGCAACAGCGCGCTCTATCCCCATAAGCCAAGCCATTGCCGAACGTTTCGCCGACCCGGAACGCCAACGCACTATCGGCGAGATGCAGATCAAAATTTCTGGCTGTATTAATGCCTGCGGACATCACCATGTTGGCCATATCGGTATTCTCGGCCTCGAAAAGGCTGGCGTTGAAT
>CAZSKH010000139.1:0-6697 GCA_964607395.1 uncultured Algimonas sp. | reverse complement strand
ACGGGAGAGTTTTCTGGAAGCTGGGAATATGCTGTCCGATTTGAAGAAGGGTCTCAACCGCAACTTGGGGACGCCGAAGTCAGTTTTTCGAGCAAAACCGGGAATTTGGAAGTTGTTGGCGGTGTAAACTTAGGGCAGTTCATATTCACCGAAGATGGCGACGAAACCTTTTTTGATGGGTCCGGTGCTGTCACCCAAGATCGGATTGAGAAAATTGGGTTTAACAACCAGCAACCGACTCTAAACCTTAACCTGACCCTTGCGCGTCCAAATGGGGACGTTGGGCATCTAAATTTATCTGGCTCCCGGCGAAATCGAAATGTCACCGTATCTGAGCTTTTCGACGATAAAACCGATCCGGTGTTATCGGGTGCATCTATCGCCAATAATGGAGAAGATAGAGACCGATATGAAGTGAGCGGGGACTACAGCTTTGACCTTAATGGTTTGGGCCGAAGCGGACGATTAAAATTAATCGCTTTATACAGTCGTCAAGACTTTGGTTTGACCAGCCGTTTCCTATTCGACGATGGCGCGCCCGATCAATTCTCGCAACTCTTCCTTAGAGACGATTTGGAAACTGAGTATATCGCGCGTGCGGAATATACGTGGAAAACGGGCGAAACGTCAGATTGGGCCCTATCGCTGGAAGGCGCCATCAACTTACTCGATTCAGATACAGAATTTTCCGAAAATGGAGGAGACGTGTCATTTGATAGCGTCCGCGTGGAAGAAGACCGCGCGCAAGTAAACCTATCGCGCAGTTGGTCTGCCACGGATAAACTGAACTTCCAGACGTCACTCGGCGCAGAATATTCTACTCTGGAAGTCTTGTCCGGCGATGATGGGCCAGAAACATTTTTTAGGCCCAAAGGCTTCGTTACGGCCTCATATGATCTCTCAGATGATTGGACGTTACGCGCGCAATTAGAACGCAGTGTTGGCCAGCTTGATTTTGGAGATTTCGTTTCAGATGTGAGCTTGGCCGAAGGCACAGCCAACCAAGGCAGTCAAAACTTGGTCCCAGAGCAAGTTTGGGAATCGGAATTGGAATTGCAGCACCAGAACCCGACCGGACTATCCGGACGCGGGAAAGTTTTTTACAACGTCATAGAAGACCGCATCGAACAATTATTGTTCGAAGTTAACAATAATGATGGAACGACCAGCCTGGTTCAAGGCCCCGGCAATCTGGACACAAATGCGCAACTTTACGGAATTGAAGGTAATCTAACTTGGGTCCTAGATGACACACTCAAAGGGCTGCGCCTCACAGCTGAAGGTCTTCTCGCGGACAGCACCTTGACCGACCCCATCACAGGCGAGAAACGCCCAACCAGCCGGCAAACCTTGTGGGAATATGAGGTTGCAGCCCGTTGGGATATTGACGGCACGCCATTTGCCATTGAAGCAGAGATTGAGCAAACTCGGCGCGCTGATGTGTTTCGAATCGATGAACGCCTCCCAAATGATTTCATTCGACCTGAATTCGAACTGGCATTCACACATAAAAATCTTTTCGGGATGCAATGGACCTTACGCGCTCAAAATATTGTAGATTTTGAATTTAAACGTCAGCGCTTGGTCTTTGACGGCGATCGCCGCGGAGACCTAACCCGCCGCGAACTCACGCGCCGCAAACGCGGCCAGCGTTTATCACTCGAAGTGACTGATACGTTTTAGTAAATACAGTCCGTATAGGCGCGCATCACGTCGCCCGCCCATTCACGGTTAAATTTGGTGATAAGGCGGTCGGCGCTGGATTGTTTAGACGCGACTTTGGCGTCCAAATCCTGCAAGAACACCGTTTCATTCTCGCCATGGGCATTCATCTTCGCGCGCGCATTCAGACCCGCGCGGGAAATGTCCAACGCTTGCTTGGCCAGGTCATTGATCGTTCCGCCTCGAAACGGCGTTTGCAGACCAAGGGCCGGAACGGTCTCGCGCAATGTCTGGCGCTCTTCCGCTGTCCAATCTTTGACCATATCCCACGCTGCATCGAGGGCGGAGCCATCATAAAGAAGCCCTGTCCAAAAGGCGGGCATGGCGCAAAGCTCATCCCAATGCCCCGTATCGCAGCCGCGCATTTCCAAAAATTGCTTCAGGCGGACTTCGGGGAAAATCGTTGACAGATGATCCTCGAAATCCTGCATCGTAGCCGTCTGGCCCGGCACAACATCCAAATCACCGCTCAGGAATTTACGGAAATCTTTGCCGGCCGCATTTAAATATTGCCCCTCGCGATAGACAAAATACATCGGTACGGTCAGCGCGTAATCGACATATTGCTCAAATCCGAAACCTTCGTCGAAAACGAAAGGCAACATGCCTGTTCGATCTGCATCTGTGTCCATCCAAATGCGAGAGCGGAAAGATTTATAGCCGTTGAGTTTTCCGTCCGTGAAAGGTGAATTGGCAAAAAGCGCCGTCGCGATAGGTTGCAAAGCGAGGCTAACCCGGAACTTTTTAACCATGTCCGCTTCCGAGCCGAAATCCAGATTAGCTTGGACCGTGCAGGTTCGGAACATCATTTCGCGCCCCATTGTCCCGACTTTTTGCATATAGTCGCGCATGATTTTGTAACGGCCCTTGGGCATGATCGGCACGTCCTCCAGTTTTTTAACAGGGCGAAAGCCCAGCGACAAAAACCCAGCGCCAATTTCATCGGCGACTTCGCGGACTTCGCGCAAATGGCGAGACACCTCGGCGCAAGTCTGATGGATATGCTCCAGCGGTGCGCCGGAAAGCTCTAGCTGCCCGCCGGGCTCCAGTGACACAGATGCACCGTCGCGTTTGAGGGCGATGAGATTTCCGTCCTCAAGCACGGGTTCCCAGTCAAAGCGCTGTAACCCTTCCAGCATGGCTTTGATCGAACAGGGTCCGTCATAAGGCAGCGGCAGTTTCTTGGCGTTGCAGAAACCGATTTTCTCATGTTCCGTGCCAACTCGCCAATCGGATTTCGGTTTAGAGCCGGCGGCGAGATAGTCGATCATCTGCGCCTTGCTGGAGATTGGCTGAGGATTTGAAGCGGAAGGACCTGACATGACGCGGGGTTTAGTCCCGCGCGCCGCGTGCCACAAGCCGCAAAACCGCAGTTCCATCAAACGAAAATGTGAATGAGTTTCGCCTCACAGATTGCGCCCTGCCTATCCTGCGCATATGAGGCGCTTTCTTAATCTATGATTTGACGAGATTTGACATGAAACTTCTTCTCATTGGCTCCGGTGGGCGCGAACATGCGCTGGCTTGGAAATTGGCACAGTCTCCTCTGGTCAAAACCTTGCATTGCGCGCCCGGAAATGCAGGCATTGCCGAAGTTGCCGATATTGTGGATGTGAAAGCGGACGACATCATCGGCCTGCTCGCCCTCGTCCAACGCGAAACCTATGACTTCGTCGTGGTAGGCCCCGAACAGCCTTTGGCCATGGGGTTGGTCGATGCCTTGCAGGATATGGGCGTAAAGACATTTGGCCCGACCGAAGCCGCCGCCCAGCTCGAATCCTCCAAAGCATTCACGAAGGCGCTCTGCGATAAATATAATATCCCAACGGCCAGATATGGCGTTTTCACAGATATAAAGGATGCCAGAGCTTTCCTAAAAACAATGAAACCGCCCTATGTTTTAAAGGCTGACGGATTGGCAGCGGGCAAAGGCGTCGTCATTCCGGAAACTCTAGAAGAGGCGGAAGGCGAGCTCGCAGAGTTTTTCTCCGGCAAATTTGGCGCGGCGTCGAAAACGGTTCTGATTGAAGACTTTATGCGAGGACAAGAGGCCAGCTTCTTCGCCATTTCAGACGGTGAAACCGCCCTCCCCCTCATCGCGGCGCAGGATCATAAGCGCGCTTTTGATGGCGACACAGGCCCGAACACGGGCGGCATGGGCGCCTATTCCCCCGCCCCCGTTTTTACGGATAAAATTCTCGCGACGGTCATGGAGACCATCATTCAACCCACGGTCTATGGCATGGCGAAAGACGGGCACCCCTTCAAAGGCGTCTTATTCGCCGGATTGATGCTCACCGACGAAGGGCCCAAATTGATCGAATATAATGCCCGTTTTGGCGATCCGGAATGCCAAGTTATTATGCGGCGGATGCAATCGGACGTGCTGCCTATTCTCCTCGCGGCAGAGGCTGGGACGTTGAACACCGCTGACACCCCCGCTTGGTTTGATGAACCTGTCGCCAATGTCGTTCTGGCCGCGAAAGGCTATCCCGGGACATATGAAAAAGGCACCGTGATCCAAGGTGTCGAGGCCGCCAATGAGAAAGACGGCGTGGTCATCTTTCATGCGGGAACACGGCGCGGGACGAATTGCGGAAAACTGAAAGCCAATGGTGGCCGCGTTTTAAACGTGACAGCTTCCGGCGAGACCTTGCAAGACGCGGTCGATCTCGCATATGCTGCGGTTGACGATATTAATTGGTCAGCAAAGCAGTTCAGAACAGATATTGCGCATCACGCGTTGAAAGAGAGCTAATATTTTCGGATTATTCGGCAAGAAGAAAAACAAGCCTGAGTCGGAGAAACCGACTCCAATTGAAACCCCCATCAATATCGAAGGTCTTGACGGCGGCCCTCACCCCACTAACTTTAAAGGCCTAGTGGAAAAGGGGCACAATCATGTTAGCGCCCTGCAAGCGGCTCACAAGGCGAGTTGGGGTTTGGGACGTGCGGACCGATTTGATTTCGATTTCAATGCCGGAATTATCAAATTTACTTTTGAAGGTGAGAAAATTGCGACAGCGCCCGTCTCTTTAATTGGGACATGGGCCGGAGACATCAACGAGTTCTTGTGGGGTTGGGATCATCCGATGTGTCCACCCGCCGACAACAAAGCTGCACAAGCCGTAAAGGATTATGCGGATACCCATAATATAACGGAATTGCAGACCCGCGCATTTGCGTGTGACGGCGATGATGGGTGGCAATATGCGGGAATTGCCTGTCTGCTGGGAGAACTGCAAGGCGTTTACCGCGCGCCAAACGGCAATAACCTCGTCTATTTAGGGTTCGGCACTGTAACATTAAATTCAATCGCCTGAGGCGCGAGTCCCCTTCCCAAAGGTTAACGATGTGTTAACAGATGTGATGACCTATCGCATCACCTACCGCAAACTTCTGTCCTCTTACCTCGCAATCTGCCTGTCAGTCGGCGGTTTTGCTGTCGCCTCTGAAGCTTTTGCGCATGACGGCGAGCATGACGATTATAAAGACTACACACTCATCCATGCGGGTCATGTGATGGCGGTTCCCGGCGAAGCGGTTTTGACGGATCAAACCATTATCATTCACGACGGCAAAATCGTGGGAGTTGAAGCGGGATTTCTGGAAGATGACGAAGCAACCGTCATTGACGGGCACGGCCTGTTCTTTCTACCGGGCCTCATCGACAGCCATGTCCATTTGCGCGGCGAATGGAATCCGAATGGTCGTTTGGAAACCTTCACCAAGGAGCCCGCAGATGTGGCTTATGACGCAGCAGATAATGCGCGCAAAACACTGATGGCTGGCTTCACCGCTGTGCAAGATGTGGGCGGACCGCCCTCTATCAAAGCGCTGTCCCGCGCTATCGACGCAGGCAAACTGCCGGGGCCTCATATCCGCGCCTCAGGCAATGTCAGCATCACAGGTGGCCACGGCGAAATGAACGGCTTCCGCGCTGATATTTTAGACCATTTCCAAAGGCCAACAAATTGCGACGGCGCAGATGATTGCCGCCGCGCGACTCGCCTTGCGATTAAAAATGGCGCAGACCTGATTAAAATTGCGTCCACGGGCGGGGTGCTATCCAATACAAATGCGGGCACAGGCCAGCAGATGTCGGATGACGAATTAAAGGCCATTGTTGACGCCGCAACCTCTATGGGCCGTAAAGTCACGGCGCATGCCCACGGCAAAGACGGAATTGATGCAGCATTACGGGCTGGCGTGAAATCCATTGAGCACGGCACGTTTTTAGATGCCGAAACAACGCGTCTGTTCAAAGAAAATGACGCCGTTTTGGTCCCGACAGTCCTCGCGGGTATGACCGTGAAGGAGTGGGACTTCTTACCGCCCGCCAGCTATAAAAAAGCGCAAGAGGTCGGTCCCAAAATGCTCGACATGTTAGCCCTTGCGCATAAGAACGGCGTTACCATTGCTTTCGGAACAGATACGGGCGTCAGTAAGCACGGCGAGAATGCCAAAGAATTTGAATATATGGTTCAGGCCGGAATGAGTGAAACCGAAGCCATTCGCGCAGCAACGGTGGTCGCCTCCAAACATATTGAATTAGATCACGTCATTGGCACGTTGGAAGCAGGGAAATTTGCAGACCTTATTGGCGTGGACGGCGATCCCCGCGACAACATAAGCGAATTAATGGACGTCGATTTCGTCATGAAAGGCGGGGTCATCTATAAAGGCGAATAGCGCCCATTCGACCCCAGCCCTGTCATTGCAGCGCTATCGGCCCTAACCTAACCCCATGACCCAAACAGCACTTATCATGGGATGCGGCGATGATACGGGCGCAGCCATCGCCCGCGCCTTTGCTCGCGAAGGCCTGCATGTTTGTCTCTCCCGTCGCCCTCGCCATGCAGAAAAACTTGAAACGCTTGCGAAAGACATCCGTTCAAATGGCGGACAGGCGAGCGCTTGCCCTGTGGATGCGCGCGATGAAGAGGCCCTGACGGCGCTGTTCGAAAATATTGAA
>CAZSKH010000138.1:3080-6705 GCA_964607395.1 uncultured Algimonas sp. | reverse complement strand
TAAAGTCGAGGTCTGGGACTGCGCGCGTATAGAGCCATTCCGTTGGCGGGTGATTATTGGGCTGATCAAAAACGCCGAGCTGAATGAGAGGGCTGCTCGTCTTATGCGTAGGAGCCCCAAAGCGGCGCTCCAATGCATGGCCCAATTCATAGGACATATGGCCCGCAAGCCATTTGCCGCCGCGCTGCGCCGCATTGATTTCACGAAAGGCGCGCGGCAAATCTTCACGTGCATTTGCCGTAATGACTGTTGATGGATTTCGGAAAACAAACTGTTGTCCGGTGCCTTGATCGTCCAATAAGACAAATTGCATCTAAAAAGAAAACCCGGGAATGAGATCAGCATAGTAGCTGTTCTTGCCGCGTAAAATAATTTCGGCTTCCTCCGGGAGGCTGCGGCGGAAACTCACGGCAGCGCCGGGCGCAATCTGCCCCAAGAGCCAAAGGTCCGCCTGAATGACTTGTAAGGCGCGCGCATATCCGCCTGTGCAATGTCCGTCAGCCAGCGCCAGAATAGGTTGCCCGTCTGGCGGAATTTGCAAACTCCCGGGCAGGAGCGGGCTACTCGTCATTTTGAGCTGCGTGTCCAATGTCACCGCATCGCCTTTTAACCGCGACCCCATGCGGTCTGTCGCCGTTGTGGCATAAAAAGGCGTCGTGAAAAGATAGCGTTTGGAGGCATCCGACAGGGCGTTATATTCTGGGCCTTGTGCCGCGCGCAGCACGATATGATTGGACAAAGGCGGGATATGCCCTTTCGGCAGGCTCCTGATGTCGCCTTGGGGTTCTCCAATCTCTACCACGTCTCCGGTTTTCAGCGCCTCCCCATATAACCCGCCGAGCTTAGCGGGTAGATAGGTCGAGACTGACCCCATAAATGGCGCCGCTTTAATACCTCCTGCGATAGCGAGGTAGGCGCGGCAGCCTGCACGGGTGAAACTCATCGTCAGAATATCGCCAGCTTCGACCTGTACGGCTTTATTCAATGCCAAGTTCATACCCTGATTCTGGGACCACATTTCCGCACCGGATATGGCGATGGTATAGTCCTCATCAAACCGGACATGTAATCCGCCAAGTGCACATTCGAGAGCGGGCGCATCCCAAGCATTTCCAACGAGATGGTTGGCGATTGCGAAAGATAATTTATCCGCCGCCCCGCCGCCGGGAATGCCTTGATGACGATGGCCCGGACGGCCCGCATCCATGATGAGGGTTTGGGTGCCAGATTGAAGAATTGTGAGTGTCATTGTGGGACGAACCTCACCCGGTCCCCAGCGCCCAGTAAAAATGGGCGCTCGCGTTGCACGTCAAAAATAGACAGGGGTGTGCGCCCGATTATTTGCCATCCTCCGGGGCTTTCAAGGCCGTAAATCCCTGCCTGCCAATTCGCAATACCGACACTCCCCGCAGGTACTTTCGCGCGCGGCGTTGCTAATCGAGGGTGATGTAATTTTTCAGGGGCGGGCGAAAGAAAGGTAAAGCCCGGAATAAAACCCATCATACAAACACGATATTCGCTTTTGCTGTGCAGGGCGATTACCTCGTCGGCTGAGAGCTTTGCGGATTTACATATCGTGTTCATATCCGGACCATTTTCGCCGCCATAATGGACGGGGATTTCGATGAGCTGCCCTGTTCGGTTGCTGCTCTGTGTGCTGCGCGCCAAAATGTCTTCGATATGGCGTTTGGTAGACCCGGCGGACCGCGTTGCGAGATCAAAGACGCATACGAGGGAGTCATAGCCCGGAACGACATCGATATATTTTCCGCTCTCCCGAAGCTTTGCCGCCAAGCTGTGAACCGTGTCATTAATGGCTTCAGAAAAACCGTTAATTTCCCAATCTACTAAAATAGCATGATCGCCATAGGCTGAGATTTTTGGGGATGCCTCTGTCATAGATGTCTGGGCCTTAGATGCCTGCGCCGTAGATGTCTGTTTCGTCGTCATTTATGCGAAGGCCTTTATTGTCAGGCCTTCGGCCTCTAGCGCGGCGCGGGCTTGTTTTGCGGTTTCCACCGCGCCAGCACTATCCCCGTGAACACAAAGCGATCCGGTTTTCAATATCAGTGTTTTGCCCGAATGGGTTTGCACCCGTCCTGTCGTCGCCAAAGCGACAGCCTGATCAAGACGCTCGGTTTGGTTTTTGATAACGGCGCCGTCTATTGTGCGGGACAGCAAATGCCCGTCATCCGTATAGCGGCGATCAATAAACCCTTCCGCGACAAAGCGCAATTTGTGGTCCGCCGCCGCGCGACCCATTTGCGAATTGGGTCCGCCGAGAAAGGCGAGACCGAGGTCGAGGTCTGCGATAACGGCGGCAATCAAATCGGCCTTTTGCGCATCAAATACGGAGTCATTGTAAAGCGCGCCATGTGGTTTGACGTAAGCCAGCGCGGCGCTCTCCGCTGTGCAAATTTCGACGAGGTTCAAAATTTGCGCCCGCAGCGTGTCGGCCAAAGCCTTAGCGTCTATGTCCTTCCCGAGGACCAAACTGGTTCGTCCGAAATTTGCGCGGTCCGGATAAGCAGGGTGCGCGCCAATCGTCACGCCCGCCGCTTTCGCATTCCTCACGGTCAGGCGCATAGACTCGGCATCACCCGCATGGCCGCCGCAGGCAATATTCGCGCTTGAAATTGAGCTCACAATGGCCGCTTCGGAGGCGGCCCATTTGGGCGTATCGGCTTCGCCAATATCAGCATTTAGGTCGATAGACTTCATGGATGCCTTCTAGCAGTAAATTTGCATTTGCCCAGACCGATTTCAGAGGTCAAGAGACGCCATGATTGAAGATCCACTCTTTTGGGCCAGCGCGATATTCGCGGTTATTATCACAGGTGTGTCCAAAGGCGGCTTTGGCGGTCTGGCCCTATTCGCAGTGCCGCTCATGGCGCTGACAATTCCGCCGATACAGGCGGCGAGCATTATGCTGCCCATCCTCATTCTCATGGATTGGGTGAGTGGGTGGAGTTACCGCAATCATTTCAACAAAAATCTCGTTTTGCGAATGTTGCCCGCTGCAATATTTGGCATTGGGATAGGCTGGGCGCTGGCTGGATTCGTGACGGATGATGCCGTGCGGATAATTGTGGGGCTGATCGCGATAGCGTTTCCGCTATATAATTGGTTTGGTCCAAAGTCAGGTCTAGACGCGATTAAGGACAGCAAACTCGCCGGACATATTGCGGGCGGTCTGGCGGGGTTCACCAGCTTCGTCGCCCATGCCGGCGGACCGCCGTTCCAAGCCTATGCCATCCCGCAAGGTCTGCCGCACCGCATATATGCAGGTAGCGCGGTGATGTTCTTTTTCATCATCAATGCGGTGAAACTTGTGCCCTATGCCGCGCTTGGGCAGCTGGACATCACCAATCTCATGACCTCAGCCGTTCTTTTGCCCATTGCGCCGATAGGGGTGCTAATCGGCGTCTGGCTCACAAAGCGTATTGATGGGGTGGTGTTCTACCGTATTATCTACGGATTGATTTTCATCACGGGATTAAAGCTGCTTTGGGATGCGTTGCTGTAGGGAACGGCCACAGGCTGCGCCGCTGGCCCAGGCCCATTGGAAATTATGTCCGCCCAAATGGCCCGTTACGTCAACAACCTCACCAATAAAATAGAGCCC
>CAZSKH010000138.1:1753-2980 GCA_964607395.1 uncultured Algimonas sp. | reverse complement strand
TCGCCCGAATTCCAGTAAGAGCTGATTTGCAAGATCGCAGGCCCTGACAGCCCGCGATGGGTGAAGAGCAAAGCCTCATCGAAGCTGGCTTTCTCATTGCTGACAATTGTGTCGACGCTAACGCCGGACAAGGCGGCGATAGGGCCCTTTAATTGGTCTGTGAAAGTAAGCGGAACCAAGGCTGGCTCCGGCGTTACAACCTCCAGCCCAAATTGTTCCGCGACTTTATATCCAAACCCGGTCGCGCCCATTTTTGGAATAGACGGCCCGCCGCACGCAACGACCAGCGCGCTCGCCGCGAGGGTTTGTGTTGACGTCGTGACAACAAACCCGTCACCTAATTTCTCAACGCCCAAAACATCCGCGCCCAGACGCACTTCATTTCCGGCCTCGCTGCACTCGGCCAATAACATGTCGATGATCTCTTGCGAGCGTCCGTCACAAAATAATTGCCCCTTTGTCTTTTCATGCCATTTAATGCCGTAACGTTCGACGAGATTTAGAAATTCATATTGTGTATATCGGCTCAACGCAGATTTTGCAAAATGGGGGTTCTGGGAGATAAAATTTTCCGGACCGCAATATAGATTCGTAAAGTTGCATCGTCCGCCGCCGCTGATGCGGATTTTTTCGCCGGCCTTTTCTGCATGATCTAAAATGATAACGGATTTGCCGCCGCGACCTGCAAAGGCCCCGCACATCAGGCCTGCGGCCCCTGCGCCAATGATGACAACATCAGCGTCCATTAACTCTGTGTCTCGGGAAGTTGCCCTGCCGCGCGCATGTGAGCCAGTTTCAAAATGGCAGCCACGCCAACGGCATGACGGATTTCCCCGGCATCAATCGCGGCCAACGCCGCGTCGAGGCTGATTTTCATCAAGGATATATCTTCGCTGCTTTCCAGTTCAGTTTTACCCGGCGTAAGGTCCGTCGCCAAATAGACAACGCAAACCTCATCCGTGACGGAATTAGAGTTTTCGATGTGAAGGATTTTTTCCATCCGCCCGGCTGTAAAGCCTGTCTCTTCTTTAAGCTCACGATGCGCCGTGCCGATCGGGTCTTTGCCATCCGGGTCGCCGCCGGCAGGGACTTCCCAGCTATAGCTTTGAAAGGTGACGCGGCTTTGCCCCACCAACCAGATATACCCGTCCTCATAGGGAACGACCACGACGCCAAGGTTCTTGAAATGAACATAGCCATAAAGCGCGTCTTTTCCATTCGGATCAA
>CAZSKH010000138.1:0-1653 GCA_964607395.1 uncultured Algimonas sp. | reverse complement strand
AAAGCCATTCCGGTTCTGACGGGTTTGGCCGTTCAGGATGACGTGACCCTGACCGTCAATGTGCAGGGCGAAGTTCAACCGCGCACTGAGATTAATCTGGTCCCGCAAGTCAGCGGCCTCATCACCTTTATGTCACCGAAATTTATCGAAGGTGGACGCTTCAAGAAAGGCGATCCTTTGGTTCGCATTGAGCCCGCTGAGTTTGAGCTGCGCGTCACGCAGGCCCGCGCCAATGTCGCGCAAGCCCAAACTGTCATCGCCCGTGAACAGTCCGAATCCCTCTTGGCGCGTCAAGACTGGGAAGACCTTGGCCGCAGCGGCGCGCCAACGCCGCTCACCTTGCGCGAGCCGCAAATGGCGGAAGCCAAAGCGCAATTAGCGTCAGCAGAGGCACGTCTGGCGGAGGCGGAATTACAGCTTGCGAGAACTGCTTTGCGTGCGCCTTTCGATGGGCGCGTTACCGCGCGGCACGTTGATATGGGCGAGTTTGTTACGGCTGGCACGCGACTCGGAGAGATATATTCCGTGGACGTTATGGATGTCCGTTTGCCCCTGACAAATGATGATTTACGCCGCGTAGGTTTGACACTTGGATATGAGGCGAACGGTTTAAGCGGCGGCATTCCCGTCACATTATCGGCAGATGTCGCGGGACAATTCAGTGAATGGCAAGGCCGTATCGTGCGCACCGATAGCCGCTTTGATGCCGCGACGCGCGTGCTTTATGCCTATGCTGAAGTGCGTGATCCTTTTGGGATAGGGGCCAGCAACGGTACACCCCTTGCGCCCGGCATTTATGTCAATGCCGCGATTGATGGGCAGCAATTAAAGAATGTCATGGTTATCCCGCGCACAGCTTTGCGGGGCGATGATAAAGTCTATCTTGCGGTGAATGAGACGCTGGAGATTAAAACGGTTTCCGTCGTGTCGAGTGATCGTCAACGCGCGATTTTGCAAAGTGGACTCTCGATTGGAGACGCCGTCATCACATCCCCCATTCGCGGCGTTGCGGACGGGATGAAAATTCAGCTTGTTAAACCGGGCGAGACCGCCGCTGTCCCAGTCTTTGATGGGGAGGCCGAAGAATGAGACATATAATCAAATGGTGGGCCAGTAACCCAGTTGCCGCTAATCTCTTGATGCTGATTCTCTTTATAGGCGGCATTGTCAGCTATGTTCAAATCGACCGCGAGCTAGAGCCCTATGTCGAATTTCCGGGCGCATGGACGTATGTCGCTTGGCCCGGCGCCTCACCGCAGGACGTCGAAGAACAAATCATTGTCCGAATGGAAGAGGCTCTTTCCGAAGTTCAAGGTGTGAACCGCATGTGGGCCTTTGCCGGCGAAGGCGGCGGGTCCGTCACCGTTGTGGGCAAGAACGGCGTCGATGAAGCGGTGCTGATGGCGGATGTCAAACGCGCGGTAGACTCGATTAATGCCTTTCCCCCCGCAGCGGAAGAACCGCAAATTAATGTCTTTCGAAACCGGGATGAGATTATCCGCCTCGCTGTTTCCGGCGACGAGACTGTATCGGAGCGGGAGCTAAAACGGTTCGCGGAGAAGACCCGCCGCGAGGTGGCCTTGCTCGGCGCTGTTCCAGCCGTGGAATTATTCGGCGTTCGCAATGAGGAAGTCTCCATCGAAGTGTCCGAAG
>CAZSKH010000137.1:3940-6706 GCA_964607395.1 uncultured Algimonas sp. | reverse complement strand
GCGGCATAATCTGCGCCCGTGAACCCGACCTATGACCACGCTGAAGATGTGCTGCGCGATTACCTGTCGCAACCCGATGCCGCGCTCATTATTTTGACCGATGTCACCGGCGGAACCCTTCGCGCGCGCGGGGCGATGATGTCTGTGACAGGCCGATCAGTGGCAGGTTACATGTCCAATGGTTGCGTGGATGCGGATATTGTATCGCGCGCCAGAGCCGGAGAGTCGGGAACATTCCTCTATGGCGACGGTTCGCCCTATCGGGACATTAGCTTGCCATGCGGGGGGCGGATGGAGGTTACGATTCTTCAAAATCCAGATAGAAAGATCATATCATCCGCATTGTCTCATTTGGATAATCGCCAAGAGACTCGGCTGGATTTGGGAGAGCTAAATCTGGTTTTGACCCCGCGTATAAAACTCCGAATTGCTGGGCGAGGGGCAGCCTGCGTGGCCCTTGCGGAGGTGGCTGAACTCAGTGGATTTGAGGTGTTGATGCAATCTCCGGAAACCGACGTTTGGCCCCAAAACCCGAATAAGACCCAACATTTAATTGACCCATCAAACCCGCCATTGACCGCTGATGACGCTCGCACAGCTTTTGTCTGCCTGTTCCATGATCATGATTGGGAGGCGGCGCTTTTGCAGCAAGCTTTGGCGGGACCTGCGTTCTACATCGGGGCCATGGGTAGCAAGCGAACACATCATACGCGGTGTCAAACGCTGGCAGAATTGGGTGTGTCGCCTCAGGGTATTGCGCGGATAAATGGGCCGATAGGGCTCATCGGCTCACAACGAGATGCGCGGCTTTTGGCGCTCTCAATTTTGGCGGAAATATTGCAACATGCGCAGGCAGAGACATTATTGTGAGCGCGGCGAATATAGCTTGTGTGGTTCTGGCGAGCGGGCTGTCTGAACGCTTTGGGAACGCGGATAAAATGGCCGCGGATTTATGCGGCAAACCTATGCTCTCATATGTGTTGGATACGGCAAGAGCCGTCGGGTTTGGAGAGATATTTTGCGTGTCACAACTGCGGACGCAAGCAGGCGTCACCACAGTCAAAAATGACAATCCCGAATATGGCCAAGGTCATGCGGTGAAGTTGGGGGTGGGTGCTGCGCGACAATCGGGATGGGAAACCTGCGTCATCATGTTGGGCGACATGCCATTGGTCGATTGCGGACATGTCACAAGGCTTGCTCTAAAAATACATAAAAATCAATGTGTTGTTAGCGAAAGCGAATCTATCAGGCTGCCGCCTGCGATATTTAATTTATCCGCAATGGACCTTATTTTGTCACAGGACTCGATGTCGGGCGCTCGGAATTTATTTGAGCATCTCAATCCTGCGACCGTGTCATTAGACCCCGAGGCTTCACTGGACGTGGACACGCCTGCGGATTTGGCTAGAGTGGCGCGTATTATGAAAGCCCGCAAAATATGACCGTGCCTGCTGCACAAAATTCGGCGTTGGTGCCCGCCGCCCCGCTTGTAGATTCCTTTGGGCGGACGGTCACTTATTTGCGTTTGTCAGTCACGGATCGCTGCGATTTGCGTTGCACCTATTGCATGTCCGAAAAGATGACCTTTCTGCCGAAATCCGACTTATTGGATGCCGCCGAATTAGAAGAGGTTGCGCGGACATTTATCTCCCGGGGCGTCACCAAAATTCGGGTCACAGGCGGCGAGCCGCTGGTGCGCCGAAACATCATGGATATCATGACGCGGCTCTCTTCCTATCTGGGGAATGGCCAAGGAAAGGGACTGCAAGAATTGACGCTGACCACGAATGGAACGCAGCTCGCAAAACATGCGGCAGATTTGGCGCGACTCGGTGTGAAGCGAATAAATGTCTCGCTAGATAGCGCGGACCCAGATACATTTTCGCGCATCACACGTGGCGGTAAATTAGCGCAAATTTTGGACGGCATCGCCACCGCGCAATCCCACGGTTTGAAAATAAAATTAAATGTCGTGGTGTTGAAACATGACAATGCTGCGGAAGTCCCATCTCTCATAAAGTGGGCGCATCGGCGCGATATGGATGTAACCCTGATTGAGGCTATGCCCTTGGGGGAGATCGAAGAGGATCGATTTAATCAATATATCCCGCTGTCGGACGTCCGCGCAAAATTAGAATCTCAATTTACTCTGACGGCGGACAATTATCGCACCGGCGGGCCGTCGCAATATTGGCGTGTGGCGGAGACGGGCGGGCGGCTCGGACTTATAACGCCATTGTCGAATAATTTCTGCGCAGGCTGTAATCGCGTTAGGCTAACATGTACGGGAAAATTATTTCTGTGCCTCGGGCAAAATGACGATGCAGATTTACGCGCAGTTCTACGGTCCGGCGGGGATTTAGATGCGGCGCTGACGGAAGCGATGACGCGAAAGCCGAAATCCCATGATTTCCTCATCGACGCCCCTGGGAAAGCGCCTGCCGTGGCCCGTCATATGTCCATGACAGGAGGCTGATATGGCGAAAATTCTATTTTTTGGACGATTTTCCGACCTCTCGGGGCCTTTGGACGTCGAATTGCCGGAAGTGGTGACGGATAAGCAGAGCCTTTCGGCGTTCCTATCAGGCGAAATCGAGGGCTTTGCCGCGCTGGCGGCCCTGCCGGATACCCGCATTTCCGTCAATATGATGGTCTCCATGAATGAAGTCGCTGTCGGCAATGGGGACGAAATCGCTTATATGTCGGCGTTATCCGGCGGATGATCCGTGTTTCCGACATTGCGATTGATCCGGAAGCTGAACT
>CAZSKH010000137.1:0-3840 GCA_964607395.1 uncultured Algimonas sp. | reverse complement strand
GTCGCGGCGGCCTCGGCGCATCGGCGGGACGCGTTTGAAGCCTGCGACTTCCTCATGGATCGGTTGAAATGCGATGCGCCGTTTTGGAAACAGGAAACAGTTGGCGGCGAAACCCGATGGATTGAACCCCGCGAACAAGACCGCAGCGATCTCAATCGGTGGTCGTCGTGATTGGCATTGATGAGGGGCTCATGTTTCAGCCGCTGAACATTGCTGTGCTCACGGTGTCCGACACGCGGACCAAAGCGGATGACCGCAGCGGGGATGGCTTGGCCGACCGCGCCGTCAGTGCCGGGCATAGGGTTAGCGCCCGTAATATCGTCAAAGACGACATTAACGAGATCACCGAGCAGATTAAACTCTGGGCAGCTGATCAAGGCATAGACGTTATCCTCACAACGGGCGGGACAGGCCTGACCGGGCGGGACGTGACGGTCGAGGCGCTCGCGCCCATGTTCGATAAGACACTCGAGGGATTCTCAATTCTATTCCACTCCATGAGTGTGATAAAAGTGGGGCTGGCGACGCTCCAATCCCGCGCCTGTGCTGGGATAATTGGCGGCACATTCGTCTTTTGCTTGCCAGGCTCCACTGGGGCGGTCAGTCAAGCTTGGGACGAGATTATTGCGGGTGCCCTCGACAGCCGCTATCGTCCATCCTCATTGGTAGACCAAATTCCGAGGTTAAATGAATGACTGAGCTTACCCATTTGGATGCACAGGGCCGGGTTTCAATGGTCGATGTCTCGGAGAAAACAGTCACCAGCCGCCGCGCACTGGCGCAGGGGTTCGTGCGCATGTCGGAAAAGACCTTTGCGCTGGTGCAATCCGGTGAAAACCCCAAGGGCAATGTCGAGACAACGGCAGAGCTGGCCGGGATTATGGCGGCCAAAAAAACCTCCGACCTCATCCCGCTATGTCACCCATTGCCGCTCTCAAAAGTGAAAGTTAATATCACGCCAGACGCAGATTTACCGGGATTTCATGTGACAGCGGAGGTGCGCACCTTGGGCGTAACGGGCGTCGAGATGGAGGCCCTGACCGCAGTCTCTGCGGCGTGTTTGACGATCTACGATATGCTGAAAGCCGCCGATAAAGCGATGCGGATTATGGATATTTCCCTGCTCGAGAAGCAAGGCGGGAAGAGCGGGGATTGGACTGCGCCGCAGCCCTGATGTGGAATTGATGCCTGCGAATGGCGAGTTGACCTTGACGCTCTCAGTCTTTATTGCGAACCATTCTTAATAAGCAATTTGTTACAAAGCGTCCCCCATGTCCCCAAAGTTCCGCAAATATCTCATCCTCGCCCATCTTTGGCTCGCGGGTCTGATGGCCCCTGCTTTTGCGTTGCACGCGATTTCCGGCGGACTATATCTGATGAATATTAAGGGGGAGGCGTCAACAGAGCGCGTGGCACTGCCTGCGGGAGCCGCATTAGATTTCGAAAGCGCGACCTTGGACGCCGATGTTCGCGCGCTACTTGAGACGGCCAATCTGAAACATGATTTTGAATATATCAGAAATCGCGGAAGCGTCATTCAACTCCGCCCGACCTCTCGGACATATTTAGAGTTCAAACAATCCCCTCAAGGCCTCTCTGCGGCACGGGTAAAGCCCGACACAGTGCGGAGCATGATGGAGCTACATAAAGGCCACGGACCGCAAATCTTCAAAAGCTACCAAAAACTCGTAGCCTTGCTTTTGCTTGCCGTTGTTCTCGGCGGTATATTGGTGGGCTTGATGTCTAAAGCCTATCGCCGCCAAACGACAATTGCCGTGGTTGTTGGCATCGCGGTCTTTGTCTTCGTCGGGTTTATCGCCTAGCGAGATTCGCGGCCGTCAAACTCTGGGTTATAATTGGCAAGGGCCGGATCGCTTGTTAATTGCGTGGCTTTGACCGTAAAATAAACGGCCTCACAAATATTGGTCGCATGGTCCCCGATCCGCTCTAGGTTTTTGGCGACAAAAAGGAGCTCCGTGCAAGCGGGGATCGTGCGTGGATCGCCCATCATGACGGTGACGAGTTCTCTGAATATCGAGTCATAAAGATCGTCTAAATCACTATCGGCCTGCCAATAATGCAGCGCCGCAATGGCGTCGCCTTTGAGCAATGTATCCAGCGCCCCGGCGAGCTGCTTTCTAACCTGTTTACCCATGCGGTAAACGGACCGCGCCATATCTATGCGTTTCTCTTCATTGATAATCATGGCGCGTCTGGCGATACCTTCCGCGAGATCGCCAACGCGTTCGAGGTCAGAGGCAATTCGCGTTGCGCCGATAATACTCCGAAGATCCTGCGCGACCGGATTCCGCAGGGCGATAATACGCTGGACAGCTTCGTCGACTTTGAATTGCAGGGCATTGGCGTCTGCGTCGCGGTCGATGACTTGTTGCGCCATGATACTGTCGCGTTTTTTAAACGCCTGCATTGCATCGCCAACCATTTCACTGACGAGTGTTCCGAGATCGGTCAGATCATTGGTGAGGCGTGATAATTCGGCGTCGTAGCCGGACACAATATGGGTGCTGTTACTGATCATCTAATTAAGCCTTAAACCTCATATCATATGACATGATTCTCGCATCTTTATAGGCGATGCAATTTCGAAGCGCGTCATATGTCTGACTCGTGTGACGGCGCTTCGACGCTTTTATGAATGTTCAGTGACAGTTATTTGGTTCGGACCCGTTCCTATTTGACCGCATTGGTGACGTAGTTCTCCAGCATTTCCTGACGCCCCGAAACGGGGGTAGGGGACGTATTACGCTTTAGCGCGTCTGCCGCGACATCATCCAAGCTGGCTTTACCCGCGAGCATGTCTGCACCGACGCCGCTTTTCCATCCAGAATAACGCGCGTCCTTGAAGGCTTGCAGCTTGTCATTTTCAATCATGTCAGCCGCGTTCATCAGCGCACGGGCGAGCAAGTCCATCCCGCCAATATGTCCGTGGAAGAGGTCTTCCGCATCGCAGGATTGACGGCGGACTTTGGCATCAAAATTAGCGCCACCATTTTTGAAACCCCCGCCTTTAAGGATGTAATACATCGCCTGCGTTGTTTCGCGGAGATCATTCGGAAATTGGTCTGTGTCCCAGCCATTTTGCGGGTCACCGCGGTTGAAATCGATGGAGCCAAAAATGCCAAACGCATTGGCCATTTCGACTTCATGCTCAAAGCTATTTCCGGCGAGGGTCGCGTGGTTCGGTTCGATATTGACGCCGACCTCATTCTCCAGGCCATATTGTTTCAGGAAGCCGTAAATTGTGCCGACATCGCGGTCATATTGATGTTTTGTCGGCTCATGCGGTTTCGGCTCGACCCAAATGTCGCCCTTAAATCCGATCTTATGTTTATGTTCGACAACCATAGCGAGGAACCGGCCGAGCTGCTCCATCTCTTGCCCGACATTTGTATTCAGGATGGTGTCATATCCTTCACGGCCACCCCATAAGACATAGCCTGACCCGCCGAGGCGGTGCGTGGCTTCCAAACAATGTTTAACTTGCAAGGCTGCAAAGGCGGCAACGTCTGGATTTGGATTGGTCGACGCGCCCGCCATATAGCGCGGGTGAGAGAAATTATTTGCCGTGCCCCAAAGAAGTTTGGTCCCATGTTTTTCCATCTTACCTTCGATTTTATCGACGATCTTCTCGAGGTTTTTGACGTGTTCTTTCGGCGTTTCCGCATCCGCCATGACGTCGACATCATGGAAACAGAAAAATGGCTGACCTAGGCGATCAAAGAAATCGAAGGCGGCATCCAATTTGGCTTCGGCGGCTTTTTGATCGTTCTTTTTGCGGGCATGCCAAGGGCGGTTAAACGGACCGCCGCCAAAGACGTC
>CAZSKH010000136.1:5142-6718 GCA_964607395.1 uncultured Algimonas sp. | reverse complement strand
ATACTCCTCTTCAACCCAATTACCAAACTTCGTGAGGTTCGGCTGGAAGCTTAGCGCGACTGTTCCGATTGGGCCGTGTCTCTGTTTGCCGATAATGACTTCAGCTTTGCCGTGGAGTTTTTCCATTTTTGCCATCCACTCTTCATGTTCGGCGACATTGTCCTCTGATGGCTCTGTCCGCGCGAGGTAATATTCTTCGCGGAAGACGAACATGACGACATCTGCGTCTTGTTCAATCGAGCCGGATTCACGCAAGTCTGAGAGCTGCGGTCTCTTGTCGTCGCGCTGTTCGACCTGCCGCGAGAGCTGGGCGAGGGCGAGGACGGGGACATCTAATTCCTTGGCGAGGGCTTTGAGGCCCTGCGTAATCATCGAAACTTCTTGCACGCGGTTGGAATTTGAGTTCATGCTCGCGCCGCCCGTGAGGAGCTGGAGATAATCGACCACGATACAATCGAGGCCCTTTTGGCGTTTCAGCCGCCGCGCCCGCGCAGAGAGCGCGCCGATGGACAGGCCGCCCGTGTCGTCAATATGCAGCGGGATTTGGATAATCTCATCCGCCGCATCGCGAATATGCTCATACTGCGCCGAAGTAATATCACCGCGCCGAATGTGGTGCGAGGACACGCCAGATTGTTCGGCCAGCAATCGGGTGGCGAGCTGTTCCGAGCTCATCTCCAGCGAGAAAAACCCAACCACACCGCCATCCGTCGTTTTCTCAATGCCGTTCTCGTCTTTCTCTGTTTTGAAATGTTTCGCGACGTGGAAAGCGATATTGGTCGCGAGCGAGGTTTTCCCCATGGACGGCCGCCCCGCGAGGATGATGAGGTCTGATTTATGCAGTCCGCCCAATTGCCGGTCCAGATCAATCAGCCCTGTGGAAATCCCCGACAAATTGCCGTCCCGAGAGAAGGCGGCAGACATCATCTCGATGGATTCCACCAGCGCCGTCTCGAAATCGACAAAGCCTTGTTGCGTCCCGCCGAGTTCTGCGAGATTATAAAGCTGGCTTTCGGCTTCGATGATTTGGGCTTGGGCGTCGGCTTCGCTATCGGGGTCGGTCGCCGTCGCTTTGATGAGGTCAGACAGGCGGATCAATTCCCGCCGCATGGCGAGGTCAAAGATGAGCTTGGCATATTCGGTGGCTGTCGCGGTTGGCGGTGCATTATCGAGCAGCAACGCGAGATATTCCACGCCGCCAATATCGACCAGCGTCTCGTCCTGCGAGAACCGGTTCTTTAGGACAATCGCATCCGCCAGCTTCCCTGTTTCAATCAGCCGCGCAACGGCGTCGAAAATACGAACATGGACGGGGTTGTAGAAATGCTTGGCCTGCACAATCTGCGAGATCTTGTGATAGACCTCATTATCATAGAGCAACACACCCAGCAGGGCGGCCTCGGCCTCTTGGCTCTGGGGGGTCGAATCCAACTCCGGCCCGCCAAGACCCTGCATCGAATCATTATCTGCAACAAATACCATGGGGAGACCTTAGAGTGAGAACACACCCCGAGTCATAGCTTATGTTGAGATAGGAATATAGTCCTTTTGTGTATAAGTCTAACTCTGGGGATAA
>CAZSKH010000136.1:0-5042 GCA_964607395.1 uncultured Algimonas sp. | reverse complement strand
GGCTTTGTCCCAGCTCGCGCAATCCTCATGGACGGTCAGGCCTGTCTCGGACAGCGCTTTGCCGCCAAAACTGGACCAATATGCATCCTTGCCCATGCCGTAGAGGATGACGTGGGAATAGCCCTCATTCGCGGCAGTCAGGCGGATTTCGTCGATCTTATTGTCCGTGTCGATGCCTTGGAAATCGATCTCAGGCAGATATTTGAAGTGATCACCGGCGGTCATCAAGTCGAGTTTAACGTCAACGCGCTTGTCGAGGAATTTCCAATCGGCTTCTTCGGTATATGGCGCTGGGATAAAGCGGCCGCCGTCCAGACGGGCAACCGCGATCCGGCTGGTCTCATTCAGCTTTTCTTGCGCCAAGTATTCGGCCTGACGCAGCTCGGCTGATCCGCCATGGGGTGTGACGCCTTCTGCTTCGAGAAGGGCAGCTTGGCGAAGCTCAGCAGACCCGCCATGCGGCGTGACTGTTTTGGCGGGCTTGACCATGGCGAGGTAATTATCATCAGCAAAAGCGGTCGGCGACCCGGCGTGCGCCAAATTTGCGAAGCCAGTGATTAAAGCGGCGATTGCGGCGGTTTTCAAAAGTGTTGTCATGGTATTAGCCCTCTTCGTTTTGTTGATGAAACCTATTTGGAGGAGCGAAAGGGCGAGCATTGGCCGCCCCTGTGCTCATTTTGGGGCAATGTTTTGGTAATGTGGCAGAGAATGCGGCGAAGTGGCCTGAATGTGGCGGGTTTTCAGGAAATGTGGCGGAAAAGAGCGCGCTGCCACTCAAGGATTTGGTGTGTTAGGCTCTGAAATATGATCCGCACCCTCGTTTTTTCTTGCATGATTCTCTTATTGGCCTGCCAACCCGCTGCGCAAACCTCGTTTCCTCAGGCCGAATTATCCTCTGACCTGTTCATTCGTATCATCAAAACGACGGACACCTATGATAAAGGCGTCTTGCAAATGTGGAAACGCGGTGAGGATGATGCGCGGTTTCATCTGGACCGGAGTTTTGAGATTTGCACATGGTCGGGCGCGCTGGGGCCGAAACTGCGCGAGGGCGATGGGCAATCCCCGGAAGGGTTTTATTTTATTCGGCCTTCTTCGTTGAACCCCAACTCCAGCTATCATCTCTCATTAAATCTCGGATTTCCCAATGCCTATGACCGCGCGCATGACCGTACGGGGAGCTTTCTCATGGTTCACGGCGATTGCGTGTCCATCGGCTGCTACGCGATGACGGATGCTGGGATTGAGGAGATCTACGCGGATGTCGAAGCCGCTTTCGCGGGTGGGCAGGATTTTATCCGCGTACACATCTTCCCCTTTGAGATGACGGAACAAAATCTGACTGCGCAAAGCGGTAATCCTAATCATGCCTTTTGGACAAATCTAAAATCAGGGTGGGATTGGTTCGAGGAGGCTCGCCGCCCGCCCAATGTTACGGTGGTTGATAAAACCTATGCCTTTGAAGCTGACTAGAAAAAAGAAACCCCGACTGCGTCACCAAGGGGAGGAGAAACGCGAGCCGGGGTAAGTCGTCTGGCGCTTAAGGGAGAGCGCCATTAACTGTCAGTTTCAACGTCAGAAGGGGTTCAAGACGTTGACCACTCTATCGCGCAAATCGCTCTCACTTACAAAACACCTGTCGGTGGGATTTGCGTGAGATTGACTCGCGAAAATGTGAGGGAGTAATCCGAAATCAAGATTGGCGGGACCGCTGGTCAGTTCTATCTCTCAGTTTTATCTTGGCAAACATAATATGTTCACGTAACGTTCCGTCATGATTGTGACGCGCATTATTGGGATTGATCCTTCGCTTGTGGCCTGTGGGTGGGGCGTGATTGATAAGGCTGGGAATAAGATTACCCATGTGGACCACGGCGTAATCCGCCCGCCGCGCAAAGAACCGCTGCCCTCGCGACTTCATTATATCTTCGATGCATTGACGACACTTATCGGTGAATTCAATCCGTCCGAAGCCGGGGTGGAAGACGCCTTCATGAAAGACAACGCCATGAGCGCGCTGAAATTGGGCCAAGCCCGCGCGGCCTGTATTTTGGCGGCGACGACGAATGGCCTGAATGTCGGGGAATATGCGGCCCGCCTCGTGAAGAAATCCGTGGTCGGCACAGGGGCGGCTGATAAAGCGCAAGTCGCGCATATGGTCAATATTTTGCTGTCGGGCGCAAATGTAAAAACGGGCGATGCGGCAGATGCGCTTGCGATCGCCATAACGCATGGCAATCACATGGCAAATCATATTCTAACGCCTGCGCAACTGGCCCGACGCGCGGGGTAGGGTCTTTATTGGATGTCCTCTATCAGAGGCATGTCTATGCGGGCGCCTATTTGCGCAGGGGTTTCCAATCGACAACGGGGGTTTCCGGCTCCGGCCAATGATGAACCGGCGGCTCGTAAACGGGTTCCACATAGGGAATGGGTTCAACGTAAGGAATCGGCTCGGGCTCTATGGTTTGCGGAACTTCGACAACTTGAACTTCGGGGGCAGGGGGTTGGGTCACATATTGATAGACCGGATAGACGGGAACGACGGTCCTGAAACCACAGCCTTGCGACGCGATTTGGCACCCGCCTCTTAGCTGCTGCGCGCCATAGCGTGAACGCTGTGTCGCGACAGCGGATTGGTCATAACCGTAAGATGCCTCATATCCATAAGACGCGTCATAGCCAGATTGCGAATAGCCATACCCCGATTGCAGGGACGCATCATGTGCGGACATCTTATATGAGGGCGCGCAGGCGCTGACCGCCAAGGCACCGAACCCGCCAATCAATATCAACTCAAATCTTCGCACATTATTAACCATGTTTTTTGCGGTAATCTGAAACGGTTAACGAGATGCTAAAAACACGCCAAAATCCCTAGGGTCATGACCTATTAATCTCACGGATTTAGATTGTCTCAGGCGTGTTTTGGACAAGAAGGTGTTTTGTAGACATGTCTGGACACGTCAAGAAACGCCGACGCAGCTCCAAGGCTCGCCTGAAACAACCGCGCGCGGCAGTTTTGATGTGCTCCGTGGACGTCGTTGCATCGCTTGGCGATGCGGACGCATCACTCACACGCCGCGTCTAGCCACAAAACACATCAAAGCTGTCTAAACCGTGACATTAATAGGTCATGACCCTAAGATTTGCCTTTCTCTTTGAAGGCCCTAGACCGTGGGTATGATTTTCTATTTTGATTCCTATTTACGGCCCGGAGCCACGACATGATTGGGATGCTTAGCGGTGTGTGCTTGATGGCTGGAACAGGCGAAGCGATCTTGGACTGCGGCGGTGTGGGTTATCTCGTGCAATGCGGCTCGAAAACGCTGGGGCAGATGTCGGAAGGCTCGCCTGCGCGGCTGCATATTGAAACGATTGTGCGCGAACAATCGATCACGCTTTACGGCTTCGCGAGCGAGGAGAGCCGGGCTTGGTTCGTGCGCTTGCAATCCGTTCAGGGCGTTGGGCCCAAAGCAGCGCTCGCGATCTTAGATATTTTATCACCGGGGGAAATTATGAGCGCGGCGGCGCTGGAGGACAAAACCGCTTTTTCCCGCGCGTCCGGCGTGGGGCCGAAACTGGCCACACGGATTGCAACGGAGCTGTCCGGTAAAGCCGCCCCGACGGGCCGCGGATTTCAAGCGGCCTTCACCCCGCCAACATCGGGCGCGGCGGGCGAGGCAGAACGAACAGAGGGTCTGTCTGATATGCGTCTACGAAATGACGCCATCAGCGCGCTGGAAAATTTAGGCATTGGTCAAAGCGACGTCCTAAGAGCGGTGGCCAAAGCCTATGGCACATTTGCAGATGACCCGAGTTTGGACGATTTGATTAAAGTGTCGCTAAAGGAATTGGGGACGTGATATTGGCGCGTTGCAAGAGGACTTCCTCCATCGCGGGAGCGGGGGAGGTGGCCAGAGAGATTGCGGAGCAATCTTGGAGGTCGGAGGGGGCGTCGCGCGTCTGCGCGACCAAACAAACCCTTAGGTGGTCTCAGCATATTAGGGCAGCGCAGACGCGCTGCACCCCCTCCGTCCCTTCGGGACACCTCCCCCGCTCGTGCGTTTCCGAAGGAAACGCTAGGGTGGAGGAGCAACCTTTCTTATCTCAAATATCATACTTTCTTCAAACTTCATGACCGAAAACCGCATCATATCCGCTGACTCCCAAACCGGCGATGTCCGTGACCGTGCGTTGCGTCCGCTATCCTTTGGAGATTTCGTCGGGCAGGCCTCGGCGATTGCCAATCTCCAAGTCTATGTTGAAGCGGCGAAAGGGCGGGGCGAGCCGCTGGATCATCTGCTGCTATCGGGGCCGCCGGGGCTGGGGAAGACGACACTCTCGCAAATCGTCGCGCGAGAGCTTGGCGTGAATTTCCGGTCAACCTCCGGACCGATTATCTCGAAGGCGGGCGACCTCGCCGCGCTGCTGACGAATCTCGAACCCAATGATGTGCTCTTCATTGACGAAATTCACCGCTTGAGCCCGGTTGTTGAGGAAGTCCTCTATCCGGCCATGGAAGACTTTGAGTTGGACCTCATTATCGGGGACGGCCCGGCGGCGCGGTCGATTAAGATTGATATTGCGCCCTTCACCCTGATCGGCGCAACGACGCGGGCAGGGCTTCTTGCCACGCCTTTGCGAGACCGGTTCGGTATTCCGGTCCGCCTCGAATTTTACGATGTCAAAGATCTCACGAGTATTGTTACGCGGGCAGCAGGCAAGCTCGGGATGAATATTATGGCGGATGGCGCTCATGAAATCGCCCGGCGCGCACGCGGAACGCCGCGGGTGGCAGGACGATTACTGCGCCGGGTGAGGGACCTTTCCGAACATGCGGGTCACGCTGTCGTGGATGCGGCGGCGGCGGATGCGGCGCTGAAACGACTCGGCGTGGATGATATTGGTTTGGATAAGCAGGACATGCGTTATCTTCATGCGCTGTGCGAAATGTTTGGCGGTGGTCCGACGGGGGCGGATACACTCGCAGCGGCCCTATCCGAGGCCCGTGACGCGCTGGAAGATGTGATCGAGCCTTA
>CAZSKH010000135.1:0-6787 GCA_964607395.1 uncultured Algimonas sp. | reverse complement strand
AGACAGGCGCACGGGGCCTCCGCTCCATTATGGAAGGCATATTGCTCGACTCCATGTTCGACCTGCCAACCTATGAAGATGTCGAAGAAGTCGTGATTAATGCGGAAGTCTTGGACGGGAATGCAGAGCCATTGCTGGTTCATTCTAAAAAGAAAAAGCCGGCGGATAAAACGGCTTAACAAGAAGTCTTCGGGAATATGTTTATCGCGGGGACTCATGGGTCCCCGTTTTTGTTTTCAAGATTTTGCGTAAGTGTGCTAAATTGTTGGCTTAAGTATGTTGCCGCAAAATCGGCTCTTTTACTGGCCATATATCGCTTGATAATCGGGTCGTGTTCAATGCAACTTAGTTTGACAAAACTTTCATGAGAGACAATGCTTCATTATATGAGAACCTTGGTTTTAGGATGTGTCATTGCACTTGTCACCACCCCGGTGTTCGCAAATGCCCTTCATAGCATTGAAGGAAGCTGGGAAGCGGAGGTGTTTGATGAACGCAGTTCAGAATTCAGCTACGAAAACCTCTGCGGTGATCGCTCTCTCAAAATTCAAATTGATAAAACTACCCGTGTGCTAACCGCGAACCGAAAGGGGGAGCCAGAGTTTCGGTATACTATTGAAAACGTCGGCCCTTCACATGTGACAGCACGCCCACAGAACACGGAACGCGATGAGAGCGATGTTGGAAAAAACCTCTGGTAATTTTATGTTGGCCAAGCCAGATATACTTCTCTGGTTCGACTACGGTAGAACGAAAGGGAAGGAACGCACAAATTTAGACAGGACGTGGCACAGATGCCAACAGCCTATGTCCTGACGGGCTTCACGTCTGCCTTTGCCGCCTTCTGCTCTTCGGTTCCAAATCCCTCACAAAAAAAAGACTAAATATTAAGACCTACCGAGTTTTCTCAGTTCAATGTCGGGGAAATGCTTGCTGTTCTGCGCGGCGGTCCCCAAATATGACCTAATAGTAATAGGACCGACTCTGTCATGACTGACTCCCAACGCCACTCCATTCTCCCGCTTCGCGACATTGTGGTTTTTCCGCATATGGTCGTGCCGCTTTTTGTTGGGCGCGAGAAATCCATTGCAGCGCTGGAAGACGTCATGCAGGCGGAGAAGCGCATTGTGCTTTTGACTCAAAAGGACTCGGCGACGGATGATCCGGCGGCGGATGATCTGTTCGAGCGCGGCTGTATTGCGAAAATCCTGCAATTGCTGAAACTCCCCGATGGAACGGTCAGGGTTCTCGTCGAGGGTGAGGACCGTGTCGCCGTGTCGGATTTGACCTTTGGGGAATTCTTAGAAGGCGATGTCCGCATCACGGAGAGCGAGCAGGCTGATAAAGACCATGTTACGGCGATGGCCAGGCAAGTCCGCGCGGGATTTGAGAAATATGGCAAGTTGAACAAAAAAGTCGCGGATGAGGTTGTTACTTCGGTTGGCGACACAACAGACGCGTCCAAACTCTCCGACATCGTTGCGGTCCACCTCGGCGCAGATATTGCGCGCAAACAAGCTTTGCTGGAGACCACCGAAGTCGGCGACCGCCTCGCGCAAATCTTGGAGCTGCTGGACGGCGAAGCCTCGCTGCTCAAGGTCGAGAAGAAAATCCGGGGCCGCGTGAAGCGCCAGATGGAAAAAACCCAACGCGAATATTACCTGAACGAGCAAATGAAGGCCATTCAGACTGAGCTTGGCGGCGGGGACCAGCCTGATGAGATTGCTGAAATGCGTGAGAAGGTCGAAAAGACCAAACTCTCCAAAGAAGCCAAGGAAAAAGTCGACAAAGAAATGTCCCGCCTCCAGCGCATGTCGCCCATGAGCGCGGAAGCGAATGTCAGCCGGAATTACATTGACTGGATGCTTTCTGTTCCATGGGGCAAGAAGAAACGCGTTCAGCGCGACCTCGCCAAAGCGCAAGAAATCCTCGATAAAGACCATTACGGACTCGATAAGGTCAAAGACCGGATTATTGAACATCTGGCCGTCCAGACTCGAACGAAAAAAGTTAAAGGCCCGATTCTCTGCCTCGTCGGTCCTCCGGGGGTGGGTAAAACCTCGCTGGGTAAATCCGTTGCGCGGGCGACGGGCCGGGAATTTGTGCGCGTGTCCCTGGGCGGCGTACGGGACGAGAGCGAGATTCGGGGACATCGCCGGACCTATATCGGCTCCATGCCGGGCCGCGTTATTCAATCTATGAAGAAGGCGAGTTCCAATAATCCGCTCTTCCTTTTCGATGAGATCGATAAAATGGGCCAAGATCATCGCGGCGATCCGTCATCGGCATTGCTTGAGGTGTTGGACCCCGAACAAAATGACACATTTAACGACCATTATTTGGACGTGGATTATGATCTGTCAGATGTGATGTTCATTACGACCGCCAATAGTCTCAACATGTCTCAGCCGCTTTTGGACCGTATGGAGATCATTCGTATCCCCGGCTACACGGAAGATGAAAAGGTTGAGATTGCGAAGCGCCATTTGATCCCTGAGCAAACCAAGGAACATGGCCTGAAAGCCAAAGAGTTTTCAGTGTCGGAAGACGCACTGCGCGACATTATTCGTTACTATACGCGCGAAGCGGGCGTGCGCGGATTGAAACGTGAAATCGCATCGTTGGCGCGAAAGGTCCTAACAAAAATCGTCTCGAAGGACGTGACGTCGATTGATGTCACGCCAGAACATCTCGATGATCTCATGGGCGTGAAGAAATTCCGCTTTGGGATAACAGATACAGACGACCAAGTCGGCGTTGTCACGGGCCTCGCATGGACGAGCGTTGGTGGTGATATCCTTACCATCGAAGCCGTGTCTATGGCTGGCAAGGGGGCCATGAAGATCACGGGTAACCTTAAGGACGTGATGAAGGAGTCTATCTCGGCTGCGAAATCCTATGTGCAATCACGCGCGCCAGAGCTGGGCATTTCGCCGCGTATATTTGGTTCGACGGACATCCACGTCCATGTCCCTGATGGAGCGACGCCGAAAGATGGCCCATCTGCGGGCATTGGTATGGTGACTGCGATTGTGTCCGTGCTTACCGATATTCCAGTCCGCCATGATATTGCGATGACGGGCGAGGTGACATTGCGCGGCCGTGTAACAGCCATTGGCGGATTAAAGGAAAAACTCCTCGCGGCCCTTCGCGGCGGCGTCAAAACGGTTTTGATCCCGATTGATAATGAAAAAGATCTCGCGGATATCCCGGATAATGTGAAGAGCGCCTTGGAAATCATTCCCGTCAATCATGTCAGCGAAGTTTTGACCTATGCTTTGACCAAAAAGATCAAGCCGGTAAAGTGGACCAGCACGGATGAAGCCCAGCTTGCGGGTCTCATGATGGGCACGCCCGACGTGACATTACCTGAAGGCGGGTCTGCCGCGCATTAGTCAGCCCAATTTGGCACACATGTCTGCACTGGCGGGTGCGGATGGCGTGTGGGAGAGTGTTTGGAACATTCTTGTGTGATGCGGTTTTGCGGGTTTTTATGAAGATCTGTTCAGAAAACCTCCGAAAAATATGGTTAATTTCTAAGAATTTTTCGCCAATTACGCGAAAAAATGGCGTAAATTACTGTTTTTAAATGACTTTTGTTTTTTATTGAAGTTTCAAGCAACGTTCAGAGATGGTCCCCTATAACTCATCTCATCGGAAATTTAGCTGGGACGCTCAAATGACAAAATTTAAGACAGCACTAATCGGAGGCCTTCTGACACTCGCCAGTACCTCTGCGTTTGCAGCGGATGAAGCTCATACGCCTGCACCGACAATGTCTTCTATGACTACTCATGCAAATGTCTTGCCAGTTAAGGCACCTATTTTGCTCTCCGAGCGTGCTCCATCGCGCCGCGTTGTGCGGATCGTAAAAGAGCCTGTTGCAATTCCAGTTGTTCGTGAGGCCAAGATGAGCGCTGACGCGAAATTCATCTTCACCTCACCGAAGAACACAAAAACAAAAACATTCATCCCGTCTGCACCTAAAAATGCTGGCATGCCGAACCTGTTCAAGAAGTAATTAGTCCCAAGCTATACTTTACGAACATTTTGAGGCCGCCGTTGTTATTTTCCCGAGTTAAGCGGCGGCTTCTCATTCCAAAGCGTCTCATCCGACGACATTTGACCTTAAGTGCGCGAAAGCGCACTTTTTTTTGCGTTATGTCGGGGAACGAAATCATGGTCTCTATAGGAGTCAAAAAGCCGCCCCGCTTGGAATGGCAGGGCGGCTTCATCTCTAAGCCATCTGGCGGATAACTTAGAAATTTCCGCTAATCGTAAATCTTGCATTTAATGGCGCGCCCACTGTGATCTGATGGGTGCTGTGCGACGTGGGGAAGTAGAGCGTGTCTGTTAGGTTTTCTACATTCACTTGCAGCCGAAGATTTTTCGACACGTCATAAAAGGCAGCAGCATCAAAGCGGGTATAGCTCGGCAAGACGGCGCTATTGTTGTTATTAACGAAACTTTCGTCCTGATAGCTCACCCCGAGACCCAGGCCGAATGCGTCTGTCACCTGATAGCTGTTCCAAAGTGAGACCATATTTTGCGGCAACTCGCGCGGCCGGAGCGTGTCATTAGCCTGCGTGCCGTCGAGATAGCTATATCCGGCGGAGATAAGCCAATCTGCTGTGAGCTGGCCTTGGAGCTGCGCTTCAAACCCATTTACAGTTGTTTTGATGACGTCAAAACGTGACGTGTCCGTGTCAGAAATTACGGGGGAGTTCTGCTCGATTTCGAACAGAGCTGCGGTGAAACTCAGGCCACCCGCGAAGTCCCATTTCAAACCCGCCTCAATGTTAGTGAAGATGTTCGGGTCGAGGGCATCATTATCGCCATTAATATTGGCGAATTGCTCGCCGCTACGTGGCTGAAAGCTTTCGCTATAGCTGCCGTAGAGTGAAATATTTTTCAGCGGTTTAAACACCAACCCAAGGCGAGGGGAGAATTCTTCATCTTTGCGGGACCGCTGCTCATTCGCGACGATGTTATTTACATCAATGTCAAAGCTGTCGTAGCGCAAGCCAATGATGACATCCAACATGTCGGAGATCGCGATTTCATCTTGGATATAGGCGGAAAATACATCGATGCCGACGCGGGTGTCATCATTCAAATCTACAGTGAAATCATTCGTCGTCGCGACGCCGCTTGCATTGACGCCAATGCCATTTCGCAAATTCAACGGGCGCTCCACGGAGAATATCTCATTGTCGTCTGATGTTGTGTTCCAGAAAGAGTTGAAACGGAACTGGTCCGAAGATGTGCTGATATATTCTGCGCCCGTAACAATAGTATGATGCAGGCTAGCTGTATCCATTTCGCCGATTAAATTGCCGGATAGGATGATGTTACGGCGATCCGTTTGATCCTCATATCCGTCTAATGTGACGACGCCAGGGGTGTTGGCTTGGTCGTAGCCGGACGCATAGAAATTACCGTAGAATTTGTCGTAATCCCCATAAAATGCGCTCAAATTACCCTTGAGGGCGTCAGAGAATTTGTGCTGCACAGAGGCGCGCAGCAAATGCGCTTTCAGCTCGGACGTGTTCAGGTCCGCATCCCCAAAGACGATATTTTCAAAGGCTTCTACGGGGCGGCCATCCGTCCCCGTTGGGATGCCGCGATCAATGAAGCGGGTATGGTCCGCATATTCATAAGACAGATCAAGCGTCGTGTCGGGCGTCACTTGGATACGGGCAGTTGGGTTAAAGCCTATGCGGTCGCCATCATAAAAATCCCGATGATTATTCAGGCTTTCATACATCGCATTGACCCGAATGGCACCTGTATCGCTGACCGTGACATTATGATCGACCTGACCCGCAAAGGCTCCGAAACTGTCGAGACTGGCTTGATATCCCGTGAAATTTTCGCCGATTTGTCCTTTTTTGGTGACCCGGTTCAACACGCCGCCGGTGCCGCCCCGACCAAATAGGAGGGCGTTGGGACCGCGCAAAATTTCAACTTGCTCTAGATTATATAGCGGACGGAAATATTGAACATCGTCGCGCACGCCGTCGATAAAGAAATCTGCCGTCGACCGAACCCCGCGAAAGACAATAGAATCGCGATGGCCTTCGCCTTGAGAATTATTGACGCCCGGTGTGTAATCGATGATTTGCGCAACGCTATCAAAACCACGCAGGGAAATATCCTCCGCGGTCACAATAGACAGGCTTTGGGGCACGTCCAGAATAGGGGTCGGCGATCTCAACGCATTGACTTGATCCGTATAGAGGACCTGAGCCGTCGCAATGACAAGGTCTTCGCCTTCCAGAGCGTCTTTGCTCCGGGCGTCTTGGGCGCAGACAGCTGGGGCCAGCGCAAGAAAAATTGCTGTTGCGCCACAAAAGTTAGTTTTAAACATTTTACTATTATCTTTTTTTATGGGGACGGGTCGTGCGGTCATTGCTGACGGTCTCTGGTTTAGGCGGGGAGAAAGCCGTCGCACGTGCCAATATTAATGCGTCTTGCAAAGCGTCCAAATGTGACACTGGTCCACTTTCAGTCGCGAGCAGGTCACATAAAATATAGGAGCGGGTTTGTAAGATCATCTGATCTCTTTCTTGCGAGTAGTTCTCATTTGCTAAGTCGTGGTTAGGGTTATTGAGAATGAGTTGCAAGAAGTTATTGAGAATAATTCGCAAAAAGACTTTTTATGCTTGAATGGCGGGAATTTCAGGATGGCAGTTCCGCTGGAGAGGGGAGCGGCTCACTTAAGCCTGACAGGAATGGTGGGCGGTAACGGGTTCGAACCGCTGACCCTCTCGGTGTAAACGAGATG
>CAZSKH010000134.1:0-6801 GCA_964607395.1 uncultured Algimonas sp. | reverse complement strand
TTTTTCTCCCGTTCCAAAATTCTGATGATCTTCGGAGCCGTCTTGATTGGACTGCTGCTGGCTATCCCAAACGCGCTTCCTGAAAAAGCACGCGAGTCGATGCCGGGCGCATTCCAAAGAACCATTAATCTCGGGCTCGATCTTCAGGGCGGCGCGCATATGCTTTTGGAGGTCGATCTTTCCTCCATCCTGGATCAGGCGTTGATAAATGAGAGAACGGCCATCAATGACGCAATCCGCCGGGCTGATGACCGTCCCCGCACCGAATTCGTCCGCACAGATGAGGGCACAATTCTCGTTCGCATGCGCAGTAAGGAAGACGCTGATAAAGCGATGCCGATCCTCCAAGCTTTGTCGCAACCGATTGATCCGACGCAGCTCAACTCAGCAAAGACCACGCGCGTTGAACGCGAGTCTGACCAGAATATCCGGGTGACGATTACTGAACAGAACATCGAATATATTCGCAAGCAAACGATTGAGAAATCGATTGGCGTTTTGGGACGCCGGATCGACCCCAACGGTAATCTAGAGCTCATTCTGGCTCCAGAGGGGGATAAGCGTATTCTGCTGCAAGTGCCGGGCGCGCAGAACATCGACGAGATCAAAGCGCGTATCAACAAATCTGCCAACCTTTCCTTTCATCTTGTGAATGAAAAAGATTCAACAAACCAAAAGGCTATGGAAATCGCAATGGAGCCGCCCCATCGTGTGGCTGCTGGCGATAAGTATTTTCCCTATGCAGCCTCTAATGGGCAAGGCGGCGGATTGATTGTCACCGAGCGCACGCGAATTACCGGGGATTGTTTGAAAGACTCCTCCGGGGGACCGCATCCTACGGGGCCCGGCGCTGTCGTGAACTTCTCGTTCAATGTCGCTTGCGCGACCGAATTTGGACGTATGACCGCGCGCAATATCAACAAGCGCTTTTCAGTGGTTCTTGACGGCGAAATCATCACGGCCCCAAATATCCGTTCAGCCATTACGGGCGGGTCGGGGTATATTGAAGGTGGTTTCACGATGGAGTCGGCGCGCGACTTAGCGCTGCTGTTGAATGCTGGCGCTCTGCCTGCCAAGTTAACGATTGTCGAAGAGAGAACGGTTGATCCGTCACTCGGAGCTGACTCAATTCGCGCGGGTAAGGTTGCGTCGGGAATTGGTCTTTTTGGGGTCTTCATATTTATGTGGCTGAGCTACGGCCTGCGCTTTGGTACAATTGCAAACTTGGCTCTGGCGACTAACATTATCTTGATTGCCGCCGCTTTGTCGCTCTTTGGATCGACGCTCACGCTACCTGGGATCGCGGGTATTATCTTGACCATCGGTATGGCGGTGGATGCGAATGTGCTTATTTTCGAGCGTATCCGCGAAGAAACCTTCAATGGTAAGACGCCGATTAACGCGATTGAGACGGGCTATAGACTCTCCATGGCGCCAATTTTGGACGCCAACATAACTACAATGATCGCGGCCGTTACCCTATACTTCGTCGGGTCCGGTCCTGTCCGAGGTTTTGCTGTGACCCTCGCGATTGGTATTTTCATGTCGGTGTTCACCGCTGTTATCTTTGCACGCTTGCTGACGGCCACATGGCTGCGCGGTAAACGTCCCAAAACACTTCCTATTTAAGGCTGATCTGATGAAAGATATTTCACTCGTCCGTATCCTGCCACAGGAACCGCGTGTCCCCTTTATCAACCTGAGGATGATTGCAGCGGCCTTTTCCATATTGGCGATCATCGCGTCCATTTTCTTATTTTCGACCAAGGGCTTGAATTACGGTATCGATTTTACTGGCGGTACCGTCATTGAGATCAATACAAATGAAGACCCCGACGATGCGGCCATTCGCGAAGCATTGATTGATATGGGCTTTAACGGCGCAACTGTGCAGGGCATTCAGCCCCCGGCTGGTGCGCTGGATCAGGATGGAAATCCGATTACCCATCGTCTTATGCGTATCGGTCTACAGCTTGCCGATGAGTCCGGGGAGGAAGGTCAGGGCGCCCAGCAGGCTGCGCTTGATCGTGTGAAGACCGGATTGGAAGAACGAATCGGTGAGTTTTATGTGCGAAATACAGAGGTTGTCGGGTCTCAAGTCTCCGGAGAATTACGCCGAAAAGGTATGATGTCCGTCGGATTGGCTCTGTTCTTTGTATTGGCTTATATTTGGTTTCGGTTTGAATGGCAGTTCGGATTGGGTGCGGTTTTTGCCCTGATGCATGATGTAATTCTGACAATCGGAGTCTTCAGCTTAACGCAAATCGAATTTAACCTCACCATTGTCGCCGCGATTTTGACCATTGTCGGTTACTCGCTTAACGATACGGTGATTGTTTACGACCGAATTCGAGAGAATTTGCGGAAGTTTAAGAAAAAGCCGCTACCGGAAGTCCTAAACATTGCTATCAATGACACATTGTCTCGAACAATCCTGACCTCCATGACGACGCTGTTGGCGTTAGTGGCGCTTTACGTTCTCGGCGGGTCGGCCCTGAAAGGCTTCTCCTTTGCGATGATTTGGGGTGTGTTTGTTGGTACTTATTCTTCGATCTTCGTCGCCTCGCCATTGTTGTTGGCGTTGAAGCTGAAACGCGGTGTGAATACTGGCGGCGAACGGGTTGAGGCTTAGAGTCGTTTCAACCCGTTTGGCGTAATTGCCAATCGGGCGCGGCCCAGCACATTCGCCAGCGCAATTTTACCTAGCGACTCCGTCGAGCTACTGTCTGGCCCATCGCCTTCTAAGGTGATTGCCCGCTCTGATACGGTCACCACACGCTTCACGATGACACCGTATTTCGGATGTTCCACCAAAACGACAAAGCCCGAACGGATCGTTCGGGCTTTGGTAATCATCAGATAGTCGCCGGGAGCGAGCGTGGGCGCCATGGACACTCCCCGCACCTTGACGATTTTAATCACTAGAGGTCAGGTTCGACGACTTCGATTTTCGGCGCATATGGCGTTGTGACTTTCTTTGTCTTCACGCCCTTGGAGGCCCAGAAGATTTCAGCAAATGCATTGGCCGCAGCGACGAGCTTCTCACCATCTTCGCGGTGTAAGTCTTGCTTCACAGCAGAACCAGCCAGCATGATGGCGTGGGCTGCGTCGTGGCAGGCGGCCATATCTTCTTGGTTCTTTGGCTTCATAAAGTCGCCCCAGATGATGCGAGTCTCATGCTTACATTTTTCAGCCATTTCTTCTTTTTTGGCTGTATTCCGCGCGACCTGCATAGCGAACCCTGTCTCCGACAGACCCTTGTCTTTCAGGCTGAGCAAGATGTCGATCTGGCGCAGGGCAGAGACAGCATAATAGGTGACGATACGTGCATCATAAATTCCGCACGGTATATCGCAATGCGCGTCGGCGGTTTCGATCTGGGAATCAAATTTGGAAATCAGTGAGTGTAACATGTGATCCTCTCCTTAAGCTTTGCGGCGACGAAGATAGACGACGCCAGCCACTAAAACGGCGGTTGCGATGAGTGTGCCTGCACTGTGAACTGGGCTGGAGAAGAAATGCGCGATTTGCGTAAATACGTCTTGGGTGTGAGCGCCAGTATGCGCTGCGGCGGGTGTGGCGAGCGCGAGAGCGGCCAGTCCTGTGAGAAGTCTACGTGTCATGAAACGTCCTTTTTCGTTCAATTAAATTTTCCGTGCCTTCAGGCATAAGCAGATTGCCAAAGCGGGGCAAGCCGCGCAAAGACACCATTCCTTGAATTTGTAGCGGCAATTATGTCTGAGCTTAATTTAGTTACGCGCGACGCGTTGAAAAAGGCTGATCCGGATCGGTATCGGGCCGCATTAATGGCGGAGCGACAAGGTCGAGAGGATTTGCTGATTCTCTATGCATTTCATTATGAGCTTTCAAAAGTCCCGGATGTGACATCGGAGCCGATGCTGGGGCAAATTCGATATGAATGGTGGCGTGAGGCCGTCGATGAGATTTACACGGGCCGAGAGGTGAGGCGGCACGAAATATCTACGCCATTGGCGGAGATGCTCCAGCGCACCGAGGTTCCGAGGTTTTGGATTGACCGCCTGATTGACGGTCGGGCACGTGATCTCGATCCGCAAGCCTTTGCGGACATGAATGAGGCTGGCGACTACGTCCGGCAAACCTCGGGGCAGCTGATGCAGATCGCAGTGAAGGTTTTGGGCGGCGCGCCAGATGAGGGCGTGTTGAGCGCGGGCGAGGCGTGGGGCCTGACCGGATTGGCGCGATCCTATGGCTATTATCATGACAGGGCTTTGCAAAATTTGAGCTTTGAAGATATTTTAGAAGCCGCGCGCAAGACTTACCTCTCTGCCAACCCCGATGTGGAAACGCCTGTATTCCCGGCGGTGGCATATGCGGCCCTCATCCCGAAATTCCTAGACCGTATGGCGCGACCGGGTTTTGATCCCGTGAATGATAAGGTGGTTTACGGCGCATTGTCCAAGCAATTGCGTCTCATGCTGGCTGGGTTGCGCGGTCGGACATGACACAAGCATGGCGGTTTCATTAACTATAACCCATCTAAGCGGCCATTCAAAACTCATACATGTTTACTCTCATAACCCCCCTCTCAAGGCGCATCCTTTTGGGAGGAAAACATGAAAAAAATTACAATGATCGGCGTGCTAACCACGGCGTTGGCGATGACGGCGGGGTCGGCTTCGGCGGCTGATAAGGACGGGGTTTACGCAACGATTGGCGGGACGCTTCTTTCGACTGAACTTGATCTGACAGATATTGATGTCTCGGGACAAACCATAGATTTGGGCACTGAAGATGCCGACATTACAATGATTACGGGCCGGCTTGGTTATCGGTTGAACGATTATTTCGCGATCGAAGGTGAAGCCGGTTTTGGTCTGGGCGGGGATGATTTTGATCGCGCAATCCCGGTTCAAGTGCTGGGCACAACGGCCAATGTAGATACGAACGTAACTTTGGACGTGCAGGATTACTACATCGCTTTCGCACGCGCCATTATGCCTGTTTCAGATCAGTTCGACATTTTTGTGCGTGGCGGATATGGCAAAGCAACAGCAGAAGCCGATATTGTCGGCTCTTTATCGGGCTTTACAGCGTCCGGGTCTGCCGAAGATGATGCGTCTGGTTTTGCTTACGGCGTCGGAGCGCAATTTAACCTGACAGATAATGATGGCATCCGCGCAGATTTCACGCGTTTGGAAGACACGAATATTTTGTCTCTGGCCTATTCACGCCGCTTCTAAGCGGACCTGATTTTTCCTGAGGTCGGTTTTCCTGCCTGTTTCAGCTGGCGGCCCAAGGCCGAATATCTTCTAAAGCCCGCGCTGCAAGCAAGCTCTTGCGGTAGCGGGTTTTGTCTTTTCCGCGGCGGCGCTTTCCGTCTTTCTTTGGATAGATAATCTCGCCTTCAATCGGCGGGAACAATCCGAAATTCACATTCATCGGTTGGAATTTGGCCTTTGGCCCAGTCATATATCCGCCCGTCACATGTTCAACCAATGACCCCAAAGCGGTCGTCAATGGCGGCACCTCGTAGTCCTGCCCCCGCGCTTGAGCTGCCGCCATACGGCCCGTGATGAGGCCAAGAGCCGCACTTTCGACATAGCCCTCAACGCCCATGATTTGACCTGCAAAGCGTAAATCGGGTCTGGATTTCAGTTGAAGTTCTTTATTCAACAGGACGGGTGAATTGATGAACGTATTGCGGTGAATACCGCCCAACCGCGCAAACACGGCTTTCTCCAATCCCGGGATCGTACGCAAGATGTCGGTCTGCGCGCCATATTTCATCTTCGTCTGAAATCCGACCATATTATAAAGCGTGCCGAGCGCATTGTCCTGACGGAGTTGGACAATCGCATGAGCTTTGACCGTCGGATTATGCGGGTTGGTTAGGCCAACGGGTTTCATCGGGCCCCAGCGCAAGGTCTCCGCCCCGCGTTCGGCCATGACCTCTATGGGGAGGCAGCTCTCAAAATAGGGTGTGTTCTTTTCGAAGTCTTTGAATTCGGTTTTATCAGAATTTACGAGGGCGTCGATGAAGGTCTCATATTGGTTTTTATCGAGCGGGCAGTTGATGTAATCCGCCCCGTCTCCGCCCGGTCCTTTTTTGTCATAACGGGACTGCATCCACGCGATGTCAAAATCGATGGAATCCTTATAGATAATCGGCGCGATGGCGTCGAAGAAAGCGAGGCTGTCTTCGCCTGTCTCGGTCAGGATTGCATCTGCCAATGACGGCGCGGTGAGGGGGCCCGTTGCGATAATCGTATTGCCCCAGTCTCTCGGCGGCAGGCCTTTGACTTCGCCATATTCAACTTGCACCAATGGATGCGCGCGGAGAATGGTTGTCACGGCGTCGGAAAATGCGTTCCGGTCCACCGCTAATGCACCGCCTGCCGGCAGCTTGGTCATATCCCCCATCCCCATGATGAGAGAGCCGGACATCCGCATTTCCTCGTGCAGAACGCCAACCGCATTTCCCGTTTTATCATCTGAGCGGAAGGAGTTGGAGCAGACCATTTCAGCGAAACCTGATGTCTCATGCGCGTCGGTCATACGTTTGGGACGCATTTCGTGTAGGATAACCGGCACGCCGCGCGACACGCATTGCCAAGCCGCTTCGGAGCCTGCCATGCCAGCGCCAATGATGTGTACGGGTTTGATATCTGTGCTCATGAGCGCGGACTACTGAACTGTGTTGTTATTCGCAATGGGACATCGCCGCGCGAGGTGGATTTTAGACATGCGGCATTTCCCACTGCCCATAATTCGTTAGAAAGCGGGTCAGTTAAATTCAATGTTAAAGCAGGACTTGCCCGC
>CAZSKH010000133.1:6029-6815 GCA_964607395.1 uncultured Algimonas sp. | reverse complement strand
CCTCCATAACCCGCAGCAGGTTCCCGCCCCAGATTTTCCCGATATCCGCTTCGCTATAGCCGCGTTTCACGAGCTCTGCTGTGACGTTTTGCGTCTCGGATGCGTCTTTCCATCCGTCAATTCCCCCGCCGCCGTCAAAGTCTGATGCGATGCCGACATGGTCAATACCTGCGACGGCAACTGCATGGTCGATGTGGTCAACGAAGTCCGCGACGGTGGCCTCCGGGGCCATGGCGGTAATTTCCGCGCGGCGTGCGTCATAGCGGTCTTTCTTATACGTGCCCCAAAGCGCGCGGTTGGTTCCGAACTCGGCATCCAGCGCCTCGCGGGCGGTTTTTTGCTCCCCTGTTGGCGCTTTCACATAAGCGCCGAGGGCGACCATTTGCGCGACGCCGTTCACTTCGGCGATTTTGCGCAGCTGTTCGTCATCCAAATTACGCGCGGTATCCGCGACGGCTTTGACGCCAGAATGAGACGCGATGATGGGGGTGGAGGAGGCCTCTGCGGCCTGCATCATCGTTGATTTTGCGGCATGGGACACGTCCACCATAACGCCTGCCTCATTAAGGGCCGTGATAAGCTCATAGCCCGCAGGCGAGAGACCGTTCCACTTAGGCCGGCCGCCATCACGCACGGGATGCGGGTTGGAGCTGTCGCCGAATTGGTTATGTCCAAAATGAGTCAGGCCAACATAGCGTACGCCCACGCCTGTATAGATTTTCAGCTCTTCCGCGAAGCCCGTGCGTCCCAGCGGATAGGCATTTTCCATCCCGATGAGGACAGCAT